>JADFDL010000119.1 GCA_018262875.1 Rhodocyclaceae bacterium
GGACTGGATCATCCAGCAAGCCATCGTGCTGCTGGAGAGACGGGTCTTCAAAGCTGGACCGTGCCTCAGCCAACCGGCCGCTGTACGGGACTACCTGCGTCTGAAACTGGTCGCTGAGCCCAATGAGATATTCGCCGCTGTGTTCCTGGACAGCCTGCACCAGGTGCTGGCCTACGAGCCGCTGTTCAGGGGCACGATCAACGCGACTTCGGTCTATCCGCGTGTCGTCGTGCAGCGTGTGCTGGAGTTGAATGCCGCCGCGGTGGTCTTCGCCCACCAGCATCCTTCGGGCGTCTCCGAGCCGTCCAGCGCGGATCGCATGCTGACCCAGCAACTGCAAGCCGCGCTGGCGCTCATCGATGTGCGGGTACTGGACCACATCATCGTCGGCCAGGGTGCCCCGTTCTCCTTTGCGGAATCCGGCCTGCTGTAGCAATGGCACCGGCTCCTTGATCCACGCGGAGGCTTCGGCCTCCGCTTTTCATTGGCGCAAGACAAGCAGGTATGCGGGCAGTCCGCGATGCGCATTGTTTGTTGGGGCCGCATGGCGTTCGGCGTTTGACTATGGCCCTTGACAACTCTTGGGGGCGCTCGACATGCCAGCATCTTCATCCAGGTTCGCATCGGGCTGGCGAACCCTTGGCCTGGCCGTTGCGCTGCCGGCTTCCCTGGCCGTGTTCAGCCCGGCCAGCTTCGCCGCCGATGTGGTGATCATCACCGACAGCCGTCACCCGGTCAGGACCATGGGTGGCGAGCAGCTGATCGAGCTGGATGAAGCGCCCCGGATCGAAGCGGAGCTTTCTGCGGCGCTGCCCGCCGATCCCGGACAGGCAACAGCCATCGTGAAGCGCCGGCTGAGCCAGGGGGGCGCTGACCTCCAGCGTCGCATCGCCACCGAATACCAGGGCGTTGCCGACGCATGGAGCCTGGGCATCACCACCATTCCGGCTGTCGTGGTGGATCAGCGCTACGTGGTCTATGGCGAGCCTGACGTGGCCCGCGCCATCGCGCGCATCGAACAGCACCGGAGGGCCGAACCGTGATCCGCTCATTCGACCTTCTGCGCCGCATGCGGGCTGCCGTCACCTCCGTGCTGCTGCTCAGCGCCACGGGCAGCTACGCCCTGAACACGGCGACCATCGTGGGTTCAGTGGCTTCGCCCGATTGCCTGGAGTACCGGGTGGTGGGTATCTGCTACTGGCTCTACTGCACCTGGACCGGCTGCACGGTGCGCACGTCCGTCAAGGTCAGGCACTACATCCCCGATGCGGTGGTTTCGTCCTACTCGAACACCGGCGAGAACCCCTGGGTCGAAGTGCGCGCCATGAGCACGCCCAACCCTTCGGCCCAGGCCGGCGGGGACGGCACCACCAATGAAGATCACGAAAACAATCTCGCGAAGTTCAAGAACGCGGACGTCATCGGCCACCCCGGCGTCGAGGTGTTCAACCAGTTCGTCTCGTCCTCGGGCTATTTCTGCGAGGGCGCAGGCACGGCCTTCATGCCGTACCTGCTCAGTACGCTGGACACGCCGGCCTGGCGCTACAACGTACCGGAGATGGTGTACCCGGAGGCATTGATCCCGGGCATGCGCGAGGTCGGCGCGCGCTCGACCCTGAACCTCTGGGGCAACGTCTATCCGCGCGGCGGCTTCCTGCACCAGACGGACGACCACAAGGCCGGTGCCGTGGTGGCCCAACGGGCCGGCGATGTGGTCACGCGCCGCGGGCAGATCCACGTCTATCAGCCGCTGCTCGCCAACTCCCGCGATGGCTACTGGCCGGCCGGCGCGCTGATGGAGGGCGATGCCTCGACCGGCAAGTGGCAGGAACTCACGCCCGTCCTGTCCTCGTCCTGCACGGTCTTCCCGCGCAACGGCTTCCTGACACAGGCCCAACAAGGCGACTACGCCTGGGCGTTGTGGCGGCCCTATGCGTGCTGCGAACGCCGGGGCCAGGTGTTCCTCGGCAGCGTCGATTTCTATTGAGGGTACGGCGATGAAGCGTCCTGAACTGATGAACCCATCCGCCAAGGTTCGCCGCCCGCTGCGCCCCACGGCGCTAGCCGGCGCGCTCGCCCTGGTCTGTGGCCTCGCGTGGGCGCAGGCCGGCTTCCAGACCAGCGGCCCCGTCATCGGCGATGAGGTCATGTACTCGATCGGCGGTGGCAGTGCGGTGTCCATGGGCCGCGCCGCTGGCATGCGTTCGATCGGGGTCGGCCTGGGTTGGAACAGCAACCTCATCTGCGGCGACATGAGCATCCAGACCACGCTGCGCAATCAGCTCAATGGGATCACGAATGGGTTCCAGCAGATCATGAGCAACGTGATCCAGAGCGCGACCAGTGCCGTGGCATCGCTGCCGGCGCTGATCATCCAGCGTGCCGATCCGGGGCTGTACAACCTGCTGACCAATGGTGTGCTGCAGGCGAGGCTGGATTTCGACCGCTCCAAGCTGACGTGTCGCGCGATGGCCGAGAAGATGGCCGAGACGGCGGGCGGCCAGCTCGGATGGAGCCAGATGGCGGAAGGCATGGCGCTGCGCGATGCGGTGTCGAGCACGGATGCCGTATCGGCGATCGAGCAGGCCGAGACGCGCCGCGGCAACGACGGCGTGCCCTGGGTGGGCGGCAGCAATGCCGGCGGCGCGGGCCAGTCGGCCATCCGGGTGGTCGGTGACGTGACGCGGGCGGGCTACAACCTGGTCAACGGGCGCAGCGTGACTGACACGTCCTCCATCGCGCCCGCCAGTTGCGCGAGCCTGTCCTGCCAGACCTGGACGTCGCCGCAGCAGGCGACCGAATGGGCGACGCGGGTTCTCGGGGAACAGGTACAGCGCACGTGTGATTCCTGCACCAAGACCGAGACCGTGCCTGGCGTCGGGCTGACGCCGCTGATCCAGGAGGAGTACGAGACCAAGCTGGAGGCCTTGCAGGAACTGGTCTCTGGGACGCGCAACACGACGTTCGAGAACCTGCATGCAGCCGGCAGCACCTCGCTGCCCATTACACGCGGCGTCATCGAGGCGCTGCGCGACGAGCCAGACCAAGACCTGCTGGCGCGACGTCTCGCGTCCGAGGTCGCGTTGTCGTCCGTGCTGGAGAAGGCATTGCTGCTCCAGCGGACCCTGCTGACCGGCAAGAAGGAACCCAACGTGGCGGCCAACCAGTTGGCGGTCGAGGCCGTGAACCACGAGAGCGACACGCTCGATCAGGAGATCCGCAACCTCAAGACCGAACTTGAACTGCGGCGCGAACTGGCGAACAACTCGCCCATGGCCATCATCCAGCGCCACGGGACGCGCGCGGCCGGCTCGCGCGGCATCTACGAAGGCGACCCGGTGCCCGACCGCCTCGATCGGTTGCAGCGGGGCAACCCGGGAGGCACGCCATGAACGCGGCCTGGCTGCGCCCGCGCTGGCTTTTCAGCCGGCGCGCGGCAAAGGCGCTGCTCCTGGCGGTGGTCATCATCGCCGCGGCCGTGGGCGCCAATCTCGTCGGCATCTACCTCGTCGGCAGCGTTGCCGGCTGGGAGCGGTGGCTGGCTGCCAGCGCGGGCTACTTCCTGGTGTGGCGGCTGTGCCTGTACGGCGCGACGGTCTATGGCTGGGTCTGGATGCGCCGCCGGCTGCTGGCCCGCGAGGAAGACGCGCAAGCGCGGCGACGCCTGGTGCGCAGCGAGATCGCCGGCGTCGTCGCCATCGTGGCGCTGGAAGCCAGCCTGCTGATGCAGAGCTGAAGAGGGAGCCGCGCCATGACGCTTTTTACGACCGACTACCTGGAGTACTACCTGACGCTGGTGTCCTGGATCGTCAACAACGGCATCTGGGCGGTGCTGGTGTCGAGCGGAGTATTCGCGCTGCCGTTCGTCGCCATCATCGTGCAGGAGTGGTTGAAGGCCCGTGCGGAAGGTGCCGACGAAGGCAACAAGGGCGTGCTCTCGGCTGCGCGCATCGAGAACCGGGTCTTCGTCGCCATCGTGGTGGTGATGTTCGCTGGCATCCCGTTCATCGACGTGGACCTCAACACCATCCAGTACGACAGCTCGCGCTCGGCCCAGTGCCAGGTCAGCGTGCCGCAGCCCACGGATACCGGCTGGTCGCAGTCCTTCAGCACCATCAACAACCAGTCGGCGAAGGTGCCGGTCTGGTGGGCTTTCATGCACGCGCTCTCGCGCGCCGTCACGAGCGCCTCGGTGGCGGCGATCCCATGCGGCACGGACCTGCGGCAGATGCGCATGGAGATCGACGCGACCCGCATTGACGACCCGGTACTGGCTCAGGAAGTAGCGGATTTCTCGCGGGATTGCTATGGGCCTGCGCGGGCCAAATTGTTCATGCAGCGCCCTCAGCTTGATGAGCAGCAGATGCACGACGTGACCTGGATAGGGTCGAGGTTTTTCACGGGCACGGGCGGCTACTACGACACCTACCGCTCAAGCACGCCGCGCGACGACTGGCCCTACGACAGCACCCGCGATGCGGGGCTTGCACAGGTGGGCAGCGGTGGCGGCTACCCGACCTGCAGGCAGTGGTGGGCCGATGGCGGCAATGGCCTGCGGGCACGCCTGCTGGGACAGGTGGACCCGAACCTGTTGAATCGCCTGGCAGGCTGGGCCGGGTTCCTGAGCAGGGCCGAGGTGGACGACTCGGTGATCCGCGCCATCGCGTCACCGCGGCAACAGAAATTGAACCAGGGTAGCGTCTATACGGACTATGGCGGCCAGATCGACAAGACCTTGCCGAACATCGTGACGCGGGCCACGGGAGACGTTGGGATGGCCGTCGGCGCGATTGCCGCGTTTCCCGCCATGGACGTCGTGAGACAGTCTCTGCCCATGGTCCTCGCCTTGCTCAAGATGGCGCTGGTCATCTGCATCCCGCTTGTGCTGGTCGTAGGCACCTACGATCTGAAGACGGTCGTTACCGTCAGCGTCGTGCAGTTCGCGCTCTTCTTCACGGACTTCTGGTTTCAGCTTGCGCGCTGGATCGATTCGACGATCCTGGATGCGCTCTATGGCTGGGGGTTCGGCTGGAATCGGCCGCACACCAACTTCGACCCGCTGGTGGGGCTGAACAACGCCTTCGGAGACATGCTCCTGATGTTTGTCACGGGCACGATGTTCATCGTACTGCCTACGTTCTGGATCATGGCCTTGGCTTGGGCGGGCGTTCGTGCCGGCAACGTGTTGCAAGGCCTCGCAGGAGCCACCGGAGATGCCAAGGCTGCTGGCGGAAGGGGAGGAAGCATTGCGATCAATGCAGTGTCGAAGAAGTGATCGCTGCTAGTCGTCCTCGACATGAGGATCAATGCGGAAACCGTCGTAGGTGTATAGGCCGAATCCTGCTGGTCCGTTTCGCCACTCTGGCTCGGGCAACTCCTCGCCCAAGTCGGTGTTGCGGGCCATCCAGGCAACCACCATGACGCACACCATCACCAGGGCCAGCCAGAAGGTGGTGTACAGCAGCACCCCGAGCGCAGCCAGCTTAACCATCCACACGAGCGCGGTGGCTCCAGCCGTCGGCATGCCCTTGGAAACCAACCAGTTCGACGCCCGCCGTTCACAGCGCGCGTAGGCACGCCATCCGCGGCCAAAGGCGCGGCCGAGGCGTTCTGCGGTGCTGGTGCGAGTCGTGGTGTTCATGGTCGTCTCCTACTGCTGAGGGATGCCTATTTCAGTTTGGTCCATTTCATTCTGTTTAGGGCTTCAATGTGTTCTCTTGCTGCTTCAGGACGCTTCGTCATCCGGTTC
>JADFDL010000120.1 GCA_018262875.1 Rhodocyclaceae bacterium
TGGCACCGGCAGCCGAAGGCTGCGCACCCCGGTCGCCGGGTCGCGCTCGAGCCAAGGATGCGACGGCGCCCCGGATTTTCCGACCGTGTTCAGCGCCGACGCCAATTGCGCGCCGGCCTGCAGCAGCATGGCCCAGGGATCGATGGTTGCCTCCTGCAGTGCCGGCATGTCTGCTTCCGGTACGGAGGCGGCGACCGCTTCGATCGATGTTTCGCCGGTTGTGCTCGCGACACTCGCCGCTTCTTCCGCTGGCGCCATTGCTTCGCCATCGCCCATACGGCCTGTGACGTTCTCAACTTCCTTCATGAAGCGACTGAGCCGCGAACCCCCGAGCGAGATCTCGCTTTGGCCACCATCCAGGATGCCCGCCGAAAGCGAGCGCTTGAAGGCCAACACCGAGAGCATTCCCTCCTCGATGGTGCCCTTGGCGACGAAATTGACGATCTGCACCGGCCGCGTCTGACCCATGCGGTGAATCCGTCCGATGCGCTGCTCCAGTAGCGCCGGGTTCCACGGCAGGTCCATGTTGACCAGCGTCGAGGCGTGCTGAAGATTCAGTCCCGTCGCGCCCGCGTCGGTCGACAGGAAGACGCGGCAATCCGGATCGGTGCGAAAGCGTTCGACCAGCGCCGGGCGCCTCTCCGAAGGCACACCGCCATGGAAGCTGACGTAGCCGATGCCGCGAGTCTCCAGTCTGCGAATGACGATGTCGTGGGTACCGGTCCACTGGCTGAACACGACCGCTTTCGCGTCCGGTTGCACGAAGACGCCGTCGAGCAGTGCCGCCAGTTCGTCGGCCTTGACGCCGTGGTCGGTCTCCCGGTCCAGCAACCAGGTGCTGTTGCACGACATGCGCATGTTCTGCAGGGCACAGGTCAGCCGGCGTTGGTCCTTGTCCGAAAGGAACTTCATCCGCCGCCAACGCGCGACGATCTTCGCCACGATGTCGGCATTCTCCTGGTGATGCACCAACTGCATCTCCGTCATCGGCACCAGCAGGTTCTGGTCGGTGCGACTGGGCAGCTGCGTCAGCACCTCGGACCGGCGCCGGCGGATCAGGATCGGCGCCAGCGTCTGACCGATCTTCTGCAACCCCGTGTAGCCGGTGACGCGACCGGTTTCGTCCTTGGCCTGGTGTTCGTACAGCAGCTTCCAGGTCGGTCCCAGCCGGTGCTGGTCGACGAACTGCACGATCGAGATGAGCTCTTCGAGCTTGTTTTCCAGCGGCGTGCCAGTGAGCACGAGGGCGTACGGACTGTCGATACGCTTGAGCGCCCGCGCGGCGATCGTGTTCCAGTTCTTGATCCGTTGTGCCTCGTCGACGATCACCAGTTCCGGCGCCCACTCGGCGATCAGGTCCAAATCCGGCTTCAGCTTCTCGTAGTTGGTGATCTTGCAGAATTCGTCAGCCCTGAAATCCTGCTGCCGCTGTGTCCGGCCGCCGGCCATGACTCGCGCCGCCCGCCCTGAAAAACGGCTGATTTCGTTTTGCCACTGGTACTTGAGTGAGGTCGGGCACACCACCAGCACGCGCGACACACCGAAGTGGCGCGCCAGGATCTCCATTGCCGCGATCGCCTGGATGGTTTTGCCCAAGCCCATCTCGTCGCCGATCAAAGCGCGACCGGCGCGCACCGCGAACAGCGCGCCGTCGGCCTGGTAGGGGTACAGAGGCGCCTTCAGCAGCTGCGCCAGCTTCCGGTCGGACGCGCCGCGCGGAAACTGGCGGTCGAGAATCTCCGCCCGCCGCGCCGCATCGCGCCGGCCGGCGATGAAGTCGAGCGCATCGTCGTAGGCGCGCAGTTCGTGACCGCTTCCCGTCGACGTCGCGAGGAAATGCTCCAGCTCGCTGAAGCGCCCTTCGGGGAGCAAACCGCCGCGCGAGGCATCGAAAAGCCTCGCCGCCGCGTTCAGCAGGGCAGGCGGGCAGTCCGATCCGGCGCGAAAATGCACAGCGCGCCCTCCATCGTTACGCAGATAAATCTCGGAAAACGCCGGACGCCACCCGCGGGTGAAGGCGGCCTTCGCCCCACGCTTCTTCTCGAGCCGGGCCAGAACGAACTCGATGTGCTTGCAGGTGCCCAGCTCGTTGGTGGCGTAGTCCGGGCAGGAGCAGTAGCTGTCGCCGGCACTGCGGCCGCGTATCGCCACGCGATAGCTGGCCTTCGACTGCGGGTTGCTGACGCGAAACTCCGAAAAGAACGGTTGGTCGCCCCGGTTCTCCAATCGGAACATCTGATCGCGCCCGAACTGGCGGCGCAATGCGCGTTGCCAGTCGGCGGGAGAGAGGTCCACCGGTGGATGGGTGCGAGAGAGCTTCGGCTCCTTGACAGTTCGTTTGGAAGCAGGCTTGCGTTTCATTGTTGAACCCTTGTCAGAACCCGCGTCTGCGCGAATCGGGTAGCCCATCGCCTGGTGTCCGCGATGTCGATGAGCCGCACGCTGGCCTTGCCAGCTTACCGGCCTCGGGGCATCAGCAGCATCGGGTATCGCGATACCCGCAATTCGTCGATGACCGCAGCGGAGAGCTTCCATGGTTCCCCGCCGGCAGTATAGGCGTGACGTCCTCGGTCAGGCTTCGCGTCATTTTCTCCAGCATGCGCTGCTCGGCTATTCCTCGCGTGATCGGCTTACCCTCCTGCGCCAAAAAGCCGCGGGAATCACTCTGCGAGCTCCACCGTCTCATTGACCAGGAGCTTCCACCTTGAATTTCGCTCGCCAGCTTGCGCCAAAGCCCTCATGAGTGGCCTGACGGACGGATCGAGCGGCAGTACCGTCTTGGCTCGCTTCACGAAGGCCTGCAGCGCATCGGCTTGGCGCGCGGGTTAGCCTTGGCGCCTATGTCCTTGACGATCTGAGCGACGCCGTCGAGGCCAGCGGCTTTGTGAAAGTAGCGCGCGCAGTCGAGCAGCGTCAGCTCCACGCCAGCCACCGTGGCGAAACCGGCATCGCTCTTCATCTGGCCGACTAACACCGGCCTATTGACCTGAATGAATGTCTGCAGCGTCTGATACAGGAACTGCAGGCGGTGGCGGCCGATGTCGAAGTCACGCACCTGGCGCCGGACGATGACCTGGAAGACCATGCTGGCCTGGTGCGAGGCTCCGTGGAACGCTGCCGCACACAACAGCGAAATGCGGCAGTCGATTCCCTGATGCTTCATCAGCGGATCAATCCACTTGACAGGGTCCGGCGCGCCGCCGATCTGATCTTCAGGGCGAAGTATGAGATAGAAGCCGTGCCTGGGACTTGCCAGGCGGCTCTCGTTGATCGCGCGCGTAATTGCCGCCGCCAGTGCCGACGGCCGCAGGGCAAGCGCAGCCGCTATCTCATCCCGGGAAAAGTGGGCCCGGCCGCGGGCGAGTAGACCGTCGAGGTAGGGATCCAAGGAGGCCATGCCGTCTCACACGCAAAACACGACAGAATATCAAGTGTTTTGCATACGATTTGGGGTATCTCCACTCAATCGTCTTCAAAGTCTGCAAGCGATGGATTCGAACGGCGTGCTACCGATCAGGACGCAAATTTGCCGTCGAATCGCGCAGCATTCAGTTCGGCTCGTCACCCACCATCGGGGGAACCTTCGGGGCAGCACGCACATGGCGCAGCAGATCTTTCGGCCTGGCCTTGCCAGCACGCTCGCGCAGGAACTCCGCAGTCGTGCGCAGCACACCGACCTTCTCGGCCACTGCCGCAGCGATGAACTGATTGAGCGACACGCCTTCCTCGCGGGCAAGTTCAGCCGCCGCCGACTTGATCGAGTTCGGCAGCTTCAATGGATAGGTGCTCTTGCTCATGACCTGGGCAACTCCTTCAGCAACTGCGCCGGCGTCAGGATACGTATCCCGAATTTTGAAGACGCCGGCTCGAAATCCGTTACTTTGTACGTCACGATCGCCCCGGCACGGCCATTTACCGCAGCCTCCAGCATCAGTTCGTCGGCAGGGTCGCGCAATTGCGGGCGCCACCGGAAGCTGATCTCCACTGGCTCCGCCGCCGCGGCCAAGGCCCGCAGGAAACCCTCGATGTCCGCCTCGCTCATGCCGGTGGCGAGACGCTGTTCGGCACGCAGCAGCACGGCCTCGTACTCGAGGAATACAGCCGTAGTGACCAGAGGCCGGACACGCCGCCTGGCGATGGCGGCCAGAAGGCGATTGCTCGCCCCCAACTGGCTGCGCAGCCCTGCCACAAGCACCGACGTATCGACAACGACTCGCACAGCGCAATTTTATGTGACATCGTATAGGATGTCTATCTATGACGGCTTCGGCACGGCTGGACTGCACCCAAACGATGGGATTCCCGATGGCCGAAACCCATGTGATCATTCATTGTGGAGACTTCGATGTAGTTCTGGTGCATCTGCGCCGGGGCAACGTCGCGGCGCAGCGTTTGACGCGTGCGTCCGCATCCGGGGCCTATACTCCCACGCTGCTTCAGGTCTGATCGGCAGCACAGGATGACCGGCCCCTCCCTGCACCCCTCCACCACCGTCCTCTTCAGCCACCTGACTGCGGAGAACAGCCCCCACTACCGCGCCATCCTCGACCTGTTCGCCGCAGCCAAACGCCAGTTCCGCCTGCACCTTCGCCCCGACGATGTGCTCGCCGAAGCCCGCTGGCCCGATGGTCCGCCGCCCCTCGAAGCCGTTCAGCAGGCGCTGAGCCAACTCGTCCAGTGGGGAAACCTGCAGGCTCAACCCGACACGGCGCGCGTCTCCACCATCGAAGATTTCTACCGCAAACGCCTGCTCTACCGGATGACCGCAGGCGGCGAAGCGGTCGAAGCGGGCCTGCAGGCATTCAGTGAGTCGCTCGCGAGACGCGCCGAGCTGCAATCAGTGGCGCTTGATGATATTCGCGCACGACTGATCTCCATCCGTGAGCTCATGAACGAGTCGCCGCCCGACTCCGCCAAGGTCCACGGCGCGCTCCGGGATCTCGTACATATCTTCACGGGCCTGTCGAACAATGCCGAGGCATTCATGGCCGGGCTGGCGCGCACGATAGAGCTGCAGCGAGCGGAAGTCGCAGCGGTGATGGGTTTCAAGACCCGTCTCATCGACTATCTGCAGCGTTTCATCGGCGACCTCGTTACGCGCTCCACCCAGATTGCCGAGCTGCTGCTCGATCTCGCCCCTGCGGAGCCGATGCTGCTGCGACTCGCAGCCGAACGCGATTCGCGCAACGCTGCGCCAGACGATGCTGATGCGGATCGGGAGGCACTGCGCACGCGGCTGAACTCCTGGGCCGAGCACTGGGAAGGCCTGAAGCTCTGGTTTCTGCCCAATGGCAGGGAGCGATCGCAGGCAGACCTGCTCCGCGCGAGCGCCCTTTCCGCCATTCCCCGCCTCCTGCAAGCGGTCGCGCTATTGCACGAGCGTCGTGCGGGGCGCAGTGATCGGGCGGCGGACTTCCGACGCCTGGCGCTCTGGTTCGCGGAAGCTCCAACAGATACTCATGCCCACAGGCTGTGGCGCGCGGCGTTCGCCCTGTCGCCCTGCCGTCACCTTACCCTCGTCATTACGGAAGAAAGGATCAGCGCCAATACGCCGTGGCGCTCCGCACCTGGAATTGCGGTGCAGCCTAAGCTGCGCGAGCAGGGGATACTTCCGACGCGGGGCCCGCCGCCGAAAATTCTGGACCGCTCCAGAGAGCGCGCAGCACT
>JADFDL010000121.1 GCA_018262875.1 Rhodocyclaceae bacterium
CACGCTGCGCGCCAGGTTGCGGATGCGGCCGATGTAGGCGGCGCGCTCGGTGACGGAGATCGCGCCGCGCGCGTCGAGCAGGTTGAAGGTGTGTGCCGCCTTGAGAATCTGCTCGTAGGCCGGCAGTGCGAGCTGCTGTTCCATCAGGTGCTTCGCCTGCTTCTCGTGGGCACCGAACGCGCCGAGCAGGAAATCGACGTCGCTGTGCTCGAAGTTGTAGGCGCTCTGCTCGACCTCGTTCTGGTGGAAGACGTCGCCGTATTTCAGGCCGGGCGCATAGACGAGGTCGAAGACGTTCTCGACGCCTTGCAGGTACATCGCCAGGCGCTCCAGGCCATAGGTGATCTCGCCGGTGATCGGTTTGCAGTCGATGCCGCCGACCTGCTGGAAGTAGGTGAACTGCGTCACTTCCATGCCGTTCAGCCAGACTTCCCAGCCGAGGCCCCAGGCACCCAGCGTCGGGTTTTCCCAGTCGTCCTCGACGAAACGCACATCGTTCTTCTTCAAGTCGAAGCCGAGCGCTTCCAGCGACTCGAGATAGAGTTCAAGGATGTTTGCGGGCGCCGGCTTCAGCACCACCTGGTACTGGTAGTAGTGCTGCATGCGGTTGGGGTTCTCGCCGTAGCGGCCGTCCTTGGGGCGACGCGAGGGCTGGACGTAGGCGGCCTTCCATGGCTCGGGGCCGAGGGCGCGCAGGAAGGTGGCAGTGTGACTGGTGCCGGCGCCGACTTCCATGTCGTAGGGTTGCAGCAGCGCGCAGCCCTGCTTGTCCCAGAACGCCTGGAGGCGAAGGATGATTTCCTGAAAACTCGGCCTTTGGCTGAGTTTCAGTGGAGACTCATTCCCGCTTGCGGGCGTGATGTCGGAGCTAAACGTGGGCATGAAGCGCAAGGGAAAATCGCAAAAGCGCGATTTTACAGGCTTTCCTCTGTGAAGACGCTGCCTCTCAGGGATTTTCAGGCTTGCGTTTGCCTCTCAAAATTGCGTCCGGCTGCTGCTCCAGCAACTCCGCCAGTTTGCGCAGCGCCTCGGCGGCGCGGGCGATTTCCTTCAGGGCCTGGTTGGCATGCTGCACCGTCTGCGATTCGGCCTCGGCCAGCCGACGCACTGTCTGGGCGGCGCCGGCCAGTTCCTCGCTGGCCCGCGTCAGATTCCTCAGCCATTCCGAGTCGGCGCCGGCCAGCGCACCGATGCGGTCCGCTGCGGTTTCCAGCCGGGCCATGGCCGACTGGGCGGCGACCAGCGCCTTGCGCATCTCGACCAGATCGACGCGCGTCTCATCGAGGATCGGGCCGCTCTTGGCGTCCAGCCGCGCCGCCAGGGATTCGAGGTGCTTCAGCGTGGCGTCGAGGCGGCGCGCCGTGAGCGGATCGAGGCCGGAGGAGGGCTCGTCGATGATCAGGATGTCCGGATCAAGTGCCATCGTCCGCGCCAGGCCTGCCCGTTTCTTCATACCGCCGGACAGCTCGGAGGGATAGAACTCCTCGAAGCCGGCCAGCCCCACCAGCGCCAGCTTGAAAGAGACGATCTCGGCGATGCGCTTGGCCGACAGGTTCGTATATTCGGCCAGCGGCAGGGCAACATTCTCCGTCAGGGTGAGCGAGCTCCACAGCGCGCCGCCCTGGAACAGGATGCCGAGGCGGCGTTTCATCCGCTCCTGGTCCTCCTGTGCGACGCCCCATAAATCCTCTCCGTTGTAGCGCACCGTGCCGGCAGCCGGGCGCTGCAGGCCGATCAGGGCACGCATCAGCGTCGTCTTGCCGCAGCCGTTGCCGCCCATGATGACGAAGACGTCTCCCTTGTTCACAGTGAAGCTGAGGTCGCGCTGAACGATGAATTCGCCGTAAGCCATGGAAAGCTCGCGTACCTCGATGCGCGGGACCAGGCTCATCAGATGTCCAACTGGTAGTAGACGACGGTCATCACGGAGGCGGCGATGGTGATGAGCAGTATCGCCGTCACCACGGCGGAGGTTGCCGCCTCGCCCACTGCCTCAGCGCTGCGGCCGCACTGCATGCCGCGCAGGCAGCCGGCGAAGGCGACCATGGCGCCGAACACGCTACCCTTCGACAAGCCGACCCAGAAGTGCTTGAGTTCGAGCGCCCGCAATGTCTCGTTGTAATGCTCGAAAAAACTGATGTCGAAAATAAGGGTCGATACCATGAGCCCGACCAGCATGCCGACGAAACCGGCATAGAGCGTCAGCAGCGGTACCATCAGCATCAACGCCAGCATGCGCGGCAGCACCAGGAAATCGACGGGCGAGACGCCGAGCGTGCGGAAGGCGTCGATTTCCTCGTTGACCTGCATGGTGCCCAACTGGGCGGCGATGAAGATCTGCGCGCCAACGAGCTTCAACTGATCGGCGCCGAGATAGGCCAGGATCAGCCCGACCAGGAAGCTGATCACCGAGACGATGGGCCGCGCGCGCGGCCCGACCTGCTCGATCTCCAGCCACATGTCGCTCGCGCGGAAACGGGCGCGCCCGGCAAACAGGCGCAGGAAGGACAAGGTGATTTCACCGAGGAAACGCAGCATCGCCGGCGCGCAGCGGATGAATTCCAAGGCGGCCGTGCCGACGCGCACAAGAAGATTCCCATTCCGCTCGCCGCGCCCGGCCACTTTCTGCTCGGGCACTACGAAGGCCATCGCCAGCAGGCGGCGGATGCCGTCGGGCAATCCGCCCTGGTCGACCTCGATGCCGCGGGCAGCGCAAGCCCTGAGCACGCCTGCCAGGAACGTCAGCAGCCCGGAATCCCAGGCCCCCGGTGCAGCCGCGTCAAAAGTCAGTCTGCGCACTGCGGCGGAGAGCTCGCGCTCGACAAGCTCGCGCGACGGCAGCGCCTGATCGAGGCGCCAGCGCCCGGACAGCACGACCAGAATGCTGTCATCGGCGCGGTGCGCCGTCACAAGCCCATGGCGTCGGGAATCAATTGTCGGTCCTGCGACTATGCCAAGGGTAAGGATGGGGTAACATTCTCCCGTTCCAACTCAAGCGGAGCTAGCGATGGGCTGTCACGTCACGATTGTCACCGGCAAGGGCGAACGGCATGAGTTCGATCTGCATGACGCCGACCTCGCCGGCATGGATGCGCGCAAGGCGCAGGAATGGCTGGGGCAGGAATTCGAAGCCGCCGGCTGTGTGCCGACCAACCCCGTCGGCAAGCTGCTGCTGGCCGACAAGATTCTTTGCCTGGCCAAGACGCAGAAGGATGCCGTCTACGCCGAGCCGACGCCCTGGGTGAACAGCTTCGTGCGTGCCGCGGCCGCGGCCATTGGCCGCGCCGTGCTCACCATCGATCTCGGCAACCACTCCCTCGGCTACTGAGGCACTGAAATAGAACGGGGGCCGTAGCCCCCGTTCCTCCTCCTCCCACGACGGGCGCCATCCGCCCGCCTTGCCCGCAAATCGGTGGCGGATTCTCCGGCTATCGAAAGGCCGTGTCAATGTGCACTGCGGCGTAAACCCATCAGCGGCGCCAGCAGCCCGATGGCCATCAGCAACAAAATCGCAGTATTGCCCCAGCGTACATAAGGCGTCGCGCCGGTGTGTCCGCTCACCTCGCCGACCAGCGCACTCTCGCTGAAAGGCGCCAGCACGCGCTTGACACGGCCGCGCGGATCGACGATGGCCGTCATGCCGGTGTTGGTGGCGCGCAGCATGAAGCGGCCGGTCTCCAGGGCGCGCATCTGGGCAATCTGCAGATGCTGCGGCTGGGCCAGCGAGTCGCCGAACCAGGCCGTGTTGGAGAGGTTCACCAGCAGCGTCGCTTCCGGCAGCACGCGGATGAGCTCCTCGCCGAAGACATCCTCGTAGCAGATGTTCACCGCCACTTTTTCGCCGACCAGCGCCAGCGGCGGCTGGACGGCGGCGCCGGGCGAAAAGTTCGACATCGGGATATTCAGCAGCGCCAGCGTCCAGGCGAAGGCCGGCGGCGTGAACTCGCCGAAAGGCACCAAATGACTCTTCTTGTAGGCCTGGATACCCTCCGGCGCAAAACCGACGGCGCTGTTGTAATAGCGCCCCTGCGCATCCTGCGCGGCGATGCCGAACAGCACATCGCCCTTCCTGTCCAGCGCCGGACGGCGCAGTTCATCCAGGTACTCGCGCGGCAACTGGTCGAGCATGAGCGGCAGCGCGGTTTCCGGCAGCACGATCAGTTGCGCCGGGTGGGCGCGCGCCAGACGCAGGTAGGTTTCGAGCGACTGCTGCAGGCGCTCCGGCTTCCATTTCAGGCTTTGCTCGATATTCCCCTGCAACAGGCTCACCGACAGCGGCTTGCCGGACGGTTGCGTCCACTCGATCAACATCAATCCCGCACCGGCCGCCAGCAGGATTGCGATCGCGGCGCCGGAGGGCAGCCAGTGTTCGCGCCGCTGAAAACGCCCTGGCGTTTCAGAGGAGGCTAATGCCCGCGAAGCGGGCGTTATGCCGGAACTAAAAGTCAGTCCCGCCAATACGGCGATCAACGCGGCGACGAAGCCGACGCCATACACGCCGAGCAGCGGCGCATAGCCGGCGAGCGGGCTGGGCGGCGTCTGGGCGTAACCGAAGGCCAGCCAGGGGAACCCCGTCAGCACCCAGCCGCGCAGCCACTCCGCCAGGGTCCAGGCGCTGGCAGCCAGCAGCGCATCGGTCCACACCCGATCGCAGCGCAGCCTGGCGAAAACAAAGCCCGCCAGAGCCGGAAACAGCGCCAGCGCGCAGCAGAACAGGGCCGCCGCCAGTCCGGCCAGCCACGGCGGCATGCCGCCGAAGACGTGCATGCTGACGTACACCCAGGAGACGCCGGTCAGAAAAAGGCCTGCGCCGAAGGCGAAGCCCAGGAGAGCCGCCCGGCGCGGCGATGCGGGCCGCCAGAGCCAGGCCAGCGCCGCCAGCGTGACGATCGGAACGGGAAAAAGCGTGAAGGGAGCGAAGCCGAGAACCGATGCCGCGCCGAGCAGGAAGGCCGCGACGGCGTGCGGCGACGCGCGGCTCATGAAGCCACTTGGGGCCGATCCACCAGCAGCGTGTGCACCCGCCGGCTGTCGGCGCGCAACACCTGGATGCGCAGATTGTCGATCTGCACGACCTCGCCGCGCCTGGGCATGCGGCCAAGGCGATGGATCACCATGCCGCCGACGGTGTCGAATTCTTCGTCGCTGAAATGCGTGCCGAAGGCGGCGTTGAAGTCGACGATCTCGGTGGTGGCCTTGACACGATAGTGTCCCGCCTGGTCGAGCAGGATGTTGTCGGCGGCCTCATCGAAATCGTACTCGTCCTCGATGTCGCCGACGATCTGTTCGAGCACGTCCTCGATGGTCACCAGGCCGGCGACGCCGCCGTACTCGTCCACCACGATCGCCATGTGGTTGCGCGAGGCGCGGAACTCGCGCAGCAGGACGTTGAGCCGCTTCGAGTCGGGAATGAAAATCGCCGGCCGCAGCATGTCGCGCACGGCGATGTCCTCGCCGGCATGCAGGCGGAGAAGGTCCTTGGCGAGCAGAATGCCGATGACGTCGTCCCGGTTCTCGCCGGTGACGGGGAAGCGCGAATGCGCCGTCTCGATCGCCTTGGCTGTCATGGCCGCGGCGGTGTCGTCGATCGAGATCGCCTCCATCTGGGCGCGCGGCA
>JADFDL010000122.1 GCA_018262875.1 Rhodocyclaceae bacterium
CAGCTCCGGCCAAAGCGCCTCGATCCGCTGTTTCAGGTCGGCGGCCAGCAGCGGCTCGTCGTCGGCGACCAGCGCAACGGGGCGGCTCATGCCGGCAGCTCAATGACGGCAGCGACGCCGCCTCCCGCGTTCCCGCGAATATCCAGCGAAGCCGCCTCGCCGAACAGCGCGCGCAGGCGCTGGCGCACATTTTCAAGTCCGAAGCCGGAACCCGAGCCGGCCTCGCGCAAGCCGACGCCGGTATCGGAGACGACGATGCGCAGGCGGCCGTTCTCCAGCCCGGCCGCGATGCGCAGTTCGCCGCCGCCGACCTTCGGCTCGATGCCGTGCGTGATGGCGTTCTCGACGAGAGGCTGCAGCAGCAGCAGGGGAAACGGCCGCGGCAGCAAGGCCTCCGGCACGTCGAAGGCGAAGCGCAGGCGCTCGCCCAGGCGCAGGGCGAGAATGTCCAGGTAGCTGCGCAGGAGCGCCATCTCGTCACCCAGCGTCGATGTCGTCTCGCGCGTGCGCTGCAGGGTGGCGCGCAGCCAGGCGATCAGGTCGGCCAGCATGCGTTCGGCGCGCTGCGGATCGCTGCGAATCAGCACGGCGAGATTGGCCAGCGTATTGAAGAGGAAGTGCGGCTCGATCTGCGCCTGCAGCATGCGCAATTGCGCGCCGATGCGCTCCTGCTCCGCCTGCGCCTCGCGCAATTGCCTTTCCTTCAGTTCCGACTCGAGCTGGCTCATGCGCCCGCGCAGGTAGAACAGCGCGCTGATGGCGGTACCGAACAGGAGGCCGATCAGCAGCGACTGCCAGGCCATGGCCGACGCCCATGCGCTGCCCGCCCGTCCGAGGATGGCCGTGGACACCGCCACGCCCGCCCCGGCCCCGAGCGGGACGGCTGCTATCACGCCTGCAAGCCGTCGTTGCGGCGTGCTTGCCCAGCGCAAGGCTGCGGCGCAACCGGCATAGATGGACAGCCCGATGCACTGCGAGATGAGGAAATTCTCTGCATACGAATTGCCCACGCCGATCGCGCCCAGGAAACCGGCGATGAGCGCATTGACGAGGATGACGCCGACAGGCTGCAAGAGAGAAAACCGCATGGCCTGCATGTTATAGGGCGCCGCTCGATCCTGCCATCCAGTCGCGCGAAAGCCTCATTGCCGGCGCTGCTGCCGGCGCACCTGGCAGCGCGCCGCCTGGTACCGGGGGGATTGATCGAGGGTCGATTCCATGATGATTTCCTTTCGAACAGGCTGCAATGGCGGCAGATTAGCCGGCGCACGACGGCCGTCTCAACGCGGATGCGACGAAACAGCGGAATCGAGGTGTGAGTTGCAGGGAATCGGACTCGACCGGCAACCTATTTCGCAGGTGGGAGCGGCCGCGCCGGCCCGCCGCCCTTCACGGCGCACAGGCGCTGAACGGCGGCCGGCTTCGGCTGCGCCACCTCGCCCTGCTCAAAGGCGACCACATGGAGCTGTTTGCCGAAGACCTCCAGCAATTCATCCGGCCGCAGCAGGAACGCCGGATTGGACGGCCGGCCGAAGCGCTCGTTGCCCAACATGAAGGTCTCGTAGATCAGCACCCCGCCCTCGTCGAGCGCATCGACCAGGCGCGCGAACAGCGGGCGGTGCAGATAGTTGGCGACGACGATCCCGGCGAAACGCTGCGCCCCGCATGGCCAGTCGCCGCTTTCGATGTCGGCCTGCAGGGCCCGGATGCCGGCCCGACCCGCCAGCCCGGCCAGCGCCTGCGCATCGCGGTCCACCGCCACGACCCGCCGGCCCGAATCCTCAAGAAATCGCGCATGGCGGCCGTAACCACAGGCTAGATCGAGCACCGTGCCGCCTGCCGCGATCAGCGGCGCGAAGCGGCGCACCCAGGCGGAGGGCTCTGGAGACGGCAGGTGCGCGCCCCCTTCCGGCGGCAAGTCGCGATTGTGTTGCATGCTCACCAAGCAGATTATAAGCTCCGCTCATGAAAGCATCCGCCGGCACTCCCAGCCCAGCCCCTTCCCCGTGGCGCCTGCTGGCGCCCCTGGCGGGCGCGGCGATCGTCCTTGCCGTCGGTGCGACCATTTCCTTTTCCGCCTCCAGCATTCTCTCGCACCACCTGAAAGAGGAAGCCCAGGCCCGCTTCGAAGCCCGCAGCGGCTACATGCTCGCCAGCCTGGAGCACCGGCTGAACGATTTCAGCAACCTGATCCTCGGCATGCAGGGACTGTTCATCGCCTCGGCGCACGTCAGCCGGGAGGAATTCCGCCGCTACAGCGAAACCCTGAACCTGCAGCAGCGCCTGCCGGGCTTGCAGGCGCTCTCCTTCCAGCGCCGCGTCGCCCGCCAGGACAAGGCCGCCTTCGTCGCCCGCGTGCGCAACGACCGCAGCGTCGATCCGCAGGGCTATCCCGAGTTCGCCATCCGGCCCGAGGGCGAGCGCGCCGAATACACCGTCATCGATTTCATCGAGCCGATGCAGGCCAACATCACGGCCTTCGGCTACGACGCCGGCACCCAGCCCGGCAATGCCGACGCCATCCGCCAGGCGCGGGACACCGGCCGGGTGCAGATTTCCGAGCCCTTTGGCATTGCGCAAAACCCGGAAGGCCGGCCGCGCATCGTCCTGCGCGCGCCCGTCTATCGCCGCGGCCAGCCCCTGACGAACGTCGAGCAGCGCCGCGCCGCCCTGGATGGCTTCGTCGTGCTCACCGTGGAAACTCATGCCTCCTTCGTCGAGTACTTCAAGGAACTGCTCATGGAAGGCGAGCGCCTCATCATCGAGGATGCCGGCCCGGCGCCGGGAAGCAGCGTCGCCCGGCGGACGCCGATTGCCGACACCGGCAGCGATGCCGGCCGGTCCCTGCTGAACAAGCGCTTCGACCTGGAATTCGGCGGCCGCCTCTGGGAGCTGCGCTACAGCGCGGATGCGGCCTGGATTGGCAGCCTGCCGGGCCGGCGCCATCCGGACACGGCGCTGGCCGGCGGCCTCGTCATCAGTCTGCTGCTTGCCGCGCTCACCCTGGCGATGGCGACGGCGCGAAGCCGCGCCCTGCGCCTGGCCGAGGAGAAAACCCGTGTGCTGCGCGCCACGCAGGACAACATGGCGCAGGGCATAAGCGTCATCGACGGCGAACTGCGCCTGATCGGCCACAACCGGCGCTTGCTCGAACTGCTCGGTTTTCCCGAATCCCTCGCCGGCGAAAACGCGACGTTCGTCGATTTCGTCCGCTTCAACGCCGAGCGCGGCGAATACGGGCCGGGCAATATCGAAGACCTGGTGCGGGCACGCATCGATCTCGCGCGGCGCTTCGAGCCGCACCGGCTCAAGCGCACCCGGCCCGATGGCACGGTGCTGGAGATCGTCGGCAAGCCGCTGCCGGGCGGCGGCATGGTCACCACCTACTCAGACATCACGGCGCAGGAACGCGCCCAGGAGGCGCTGCGTCAATCGGAGCGGCGCCACCGCACCCTGGTCGAGATGTCGCCCGACGCGGTGTTCGCGCACCGCGACGGCATCGTCCAACTGGCCAATCCCGCCGCCGCCCGCCTGTTCGGCGCCGACTCGCCGGAACAACTGGCCGGATACGACGTGCGAAAACTCGTTGCCCCCGAGGACCTGCCGCGCGTGCAGTCGCGCATCGCCTCGCTCGCATCCGGCCAGGCCGCCTTCGTGCCGCCGAACGAAGTCCGCTACCTCACCCTGGACGGCAGGCGCGTCGAGGTCGAGTCGATGGGCGCGCTCATCGATCTGGACGGCCGGCCGGCCGTCCTCACCGTGGCGCGCGACATCGCTGAACGCAAACGCAGCGAAACCGCATTGCGCGACAGCGAAGCGCGCTTCCGGCACATCGTCGAGCAAAGCCCGATCTCGATGGCCATCGTGGCCATGGACGGCACCATCGAATTCATCAACCGCAAGGCCATCGAGACCTTCGGCTACCTGCCTTCGGACATCCCCGACATGGCGCGCTGGTGGGCGCTGGCCTACCCGGATGCGGCCTACCGCGACGAGGTCGTTGCGCAATGGATGGGCCTGGTCGAAAAGGCCATCGCGGAGAACCGCGAGATCGAATCGCGCAAGTACCGCGTCACCTGCAAGGATGGCAGCGTCAAGACCGCGGAGATTTTCGGCGTGCCGCTGACCGACAAGGTCTTTGTCATGTTCGACGACATCAGCGAACGCGAGCGCGCCGCCGAGCAGGTCCTCAAGGAGCGCGATTTCCGCCAGCACCTGATCGAATCCATACCCGGCATCTTCTACCTGTTCGACATGGAGGGGCATTACCTCCTGTGGAACCGCAACCACGAAATCCTCACCGGCTATTCGGCCGAGGAAATGAAATCGTTTCATCCGCTCGACCTCTTCGACGGCACAGACCGCAATCTGATCGAGGAGCGCATCGGCGCCGTCTTCACCGGCGGCTCGGCCACCGCCGCGGCGACGCTGATCGCCAAGGACGGCAGCCGGCACCCGTTCCACTTCACCGGTGAGCGCATCGTGCTGGAGGACGGCCGTCCCGGCCTGGTCGGCGTCGGCATCGACATGACCGAGCGGCAGCGCATCGAGGAAGCCCTTGCCCGGCAAACCGCCGTGCTGCAGGCCACCCTGGAAGCCATGGATCAGGGCATCAGCGTCGTCGACGCCGACCTGCGCATGAGTGCCCTCAACCGGAAATTCTGCGAACTGCTCGGCTTTCCGGAAGACATGGCGCGCGCAGGCGCGGACTTCGCCGACTTCGTTCGTTTCAACGCCCAGCGCGGCGAATACGGCCCCGTCGACATTGAAGAAAAAGTGCGCGAAATGGTCGAACGCGCGAAACTGTTCCAGCCGCATCGCTTCAAGCGCACCCGCCCCAACGGCTGCATCATCGATATCCAGGGCAAACCGATGCCCGGCGGCGGCTTCGTCACCACCTACACCGACATCACCGAGCAGGAACACGCGCAAGAGGCCGTCCGCCGCGAGCGCGACTTCCGCCAGCACCTGATCGATTCCATCCCGGGCATCTTCTTCCTGTTCGACCCGTCAGGCCGCTTCCTGCTATGGAACAGGAACCTGGAGAGCGTCCTCGGCATGAGCGCCGAGGAGATCGCCGGCAGCCATACCCTCGCGCTCTACGACGAAGCGGATCGGGACAAGATTCGCGAGGTGACGAAACAGGTCTTTGCCACGGGCGCATCCACTACCGAAGCCACCCTGCTGACCCGTCGCGGCGAACGCATCCCTTATTTCATCTCCGGCCTGCGCATCGAGGTCGACGGCAAGCAGACCGTCATCGGCCTCGGCCTGGACATCACTGAGCGCAAGCTGGCCGAGATGGTGATCCACGATCTGAACGACACGCTCGATCAGCGCGTGCGCGAGCGCACCGCCGCGCTGGAAGCCTCCAACCGCGAGCTGGAATCCTTCAGCTACTCGGTTTCCCACGACCTGCGCGCGCCCCTGCGCGCCCTGCACGGCTTCAGCCACCTGCTCGAGGAGGAATATGCCCATCGGCTGGACGACAACGGCCTCGATTACCTGCGCCGGATACGCAGCGCCAGCCAGCGCATGGGAGACCTCATCGACGACCTGATCAACCTCGCCCGTGTCAGCCGGCAGGAGCTCAAGCGCGGCG
>JADFDL010000123.1 GCA_018262875.1 Rhodocyclaceae bacterium
TGGCTGAGCGCTTCGGTCTGGAGAAGATCAAGACGATCGGCGACGCCTACATGGTGGCGGGCGGCCTCAACGACGGCGAGGAAGACTACTCGGATGCCATCGCCGACATGGCGCTGGCCATGCGCGAACTGCTGCGGCGCGACTTCACGGTAAACGAATCCCACCTTGAAGTGCGCATCGGCATCGGCACCGGGCCGGTGGTCGCCGGCGTGGTCGGCAAGAAGAAGTTCATCTACGACCTGTGGGGCGACACGGTGAATATCGCCAGCCGCATCACCTCGGAGGGCGTGCCCGGCATGATCCAGGTGGATACCACCACCTGGCGCCGCCTGAAGGAGCGCTTCGACTTCCACGAGCCGCAGACGATCTACCTGAAGGGCAAGGGCGAGACTGAAGTGCACCGGCTGATCGGCCGCAAGCAGACCGCCGGGGAATCGGCGGCGGCGTAGTCGAGGGCTGTTGTCCCACGGGGATTTCCTCCGGTCATCGGGCTTCAGCCCGACAGATCGTCCGGCCCTTCTTCTGCCAGTTGACTCAACTCGAAGCAGACCCGCCCCGCCTCGTTGCTGACGACTTTCAATTCGTAGCCGTAAAACTCGGCATGCCGGGCGGCCTGGTAGAGGCCGATGCCCAGGCCGGCTTGCGACGCAACGGGCGCCTGGAACAGGTTCTCCGTCACCTCGGCCGGAATCGCCCGGCCGTCATCGCACACCGTCAGCACCGGGCGCTCCTTCAGGTTGAACTCGGCGCGAATCTGCAGCGCCGGCGTCTCCCGTTTCTTGGCCAGTGCATTTTCCAGTAAGTTTTCCGCCGCGCTGTTGAACAGCGTGACGGGGATCGTCCGGTCGCTGGCGATGCTGTCGGGCGAGAAGCGCACGCCGGCCTGGGCATAGCGGGCCTGCAATCCCGCCCACCACTGGCCGGCGGGAACGAATTGCGCACCTTCGAGCTCGGGGCGCCGCAGCTTGCCCAGCGTCTGCTGCAGGCGCTGGGCAATAACGGGCAACTGGCGCCGCAGGAGTGCCTGGTACTGCGGCGACGGCGTCTCGCCCTCGCTCACCGCGGCCAGGCACAGGGCGTTGAGCGACTGCAGGAGGTTCTTCACGTCGTGGGTCAGGCGCGCCCCGGTCTGGTGGATGGCCTTGACGTAGCTGAGCTGCTGCAGCTCCTGCGCGCGCAGCTTCGCCTCGTAGAATTCACCGAGCAACTGCGCCAGCAGGTCGAAATGCCAGGTCAGGGTCGGGCTGAGCGGCTGCTGGGTAAAGATGGCGAGCGTCAACAGGCCGTGCTGGAACTCCCTGCGCTGACCCTCGCGCCGGCCCGACTCGCCCTTGCAGCCCGGCGCGCGCCATTCGCAGCCAGTCACCCACGGCAGGCAAATCATGTCGTCCAGCGACCGGACAAGAAACTCACCCGGCTGGTCTTCCCGCTGCATGTTGTCGGCAAGCTCGCGCAGCCAGCGCTCGAAGGGCAGGCCGATCGACAGCAGATAGCGGGAAAAGAACACACCGACCCCGGCGAAGCCGAGGCGCGGATTCCACGCCCAGGCCATCAGCAGCAGGACGCCCGAGATGACGACGATCGTGGCAATGAGGGATTCGACATAGCCTTGCCGGGTCAGCAGCATGGCCGAGATGCTGCCCAGCACCAGCACCGCCAGCAGCAGGAAGATGAAGGCGCTGTAGACGAAATCGACCACCTCCGCCTCGCTTTCGGCCTCCGGCTCGACCGGCAGGAGGGCCATGACGGGCAGCAGCGCGGGCAGCACGTACTTGGCCAGGAACAGGAATTCGCCGGGCATCACGAAGGGGCTGGGCAGGACCTGCGGCACCAGGACCATCAGCAGCATGCTGATCAGGTAGCTGAGGACGAGGAGATAGAAAATCTTCGCCCAGCGGCCGGCAAAAAAGAACACCTTGCCGCCGATGATTCCGGCCAGCGCCATCACCCAGAGGATCATCATCCAGCCGTTCGCCCACCAGGCGGCGGCGGCGATCAGGCCGGCAATCACGGCAAGCTGCTGCCTGCTCAGGCGCAGTTCGGCCCGGACGAAAGGCTGCCAGAGGATGAACAGGCCGATGTGCACCACCAGCAGGGTGCGCCCGACCGCGCTTTCGATGCCCTGCAACAGCAGCAGGTGCTGCAGCCCCAGCAGGCCCAGCAACACCCAGCGGCGCTGGTTGTGCGTCAGATGGGCAAAGGAGAAACCGCTCCCGCTCATGGCCGGTTTTGTCGACATGGCGACAGTATTGTCGAAAGGCCGACAGGTTTCCGTGACATTTTCACCCTTTACGATCAAAAACCCGTAGTTAAGCCCGCTGGCACCTTTGTTGCTTGGAGATAGGCGTAGCTTCCTAACTCAGGAGAATACCGTGAGAAAAAAACAGATGGGCTTCACCCTGGTCGAAATCGCCATCGTTCTGGTGATTATCGGCCTCTTGCTCGGCGGCGTATTGAAGGGACAGGAACTGGTCAATAGTGCGAAGGTGAAGAACATCGCGAACGACCTCCGGTCGATTTCCACGTTCATCTATGCCTATCAGGACAAGTTCAAGGCGCTTCCCGGAGACGACAGGATTGCCGATACGCATGTCGCCTCGCCCGCCGCAAACAATGGTAACGGCGATGCCCGAATCAATGGCGCCTGGAATGCGGGTGCTGCGACAGAGTCTTTTTTCTTCTGGCAGCATGTTCGCATGGCCAACCTGGCCAGCGGCACAACCAACACGGCCGACGCTGAATACTTGCCGCGCAACGCTGATGGCGGTCCTCTCGGCGTGACCGGAGATGCCGTATCGACCGTGGTACCCAACCCTTGGCCGGCAAACTTCTATGTCTGTACGGCCGGCGTCCAGGGAAGATTCGCACGCCAGATCGATACAACCATCGATGACGGCAACACGACGACCGGCACGGTACGCGTTCTGGGGGCGCAAGCCGGGGGAACCCTCGCAACCTCTGCAACGTTCTACAACGTGACTGCCGCCGACGATGCAACCTTATATACGCTCTGTGTAGCCAACTGATCGGGAAAACCGGGGACAGACCCCGATTCCCCGACAAAAAGCCCGCCGAGAACCGGCGGGCTTTTTCCTTTTTCGCCCCCCGCAAAAGTCAGTCCCCGCAGCACGGCGGCAAATCCGGGCCGTAGCGTTTAAACATCGAGCTGCTTCTGCATCGCCCGCACATCGCCATGCAGCGAGGTCAGCGCTTTTCTTGACCTCTAACCGGCAAGTCCCTATGATCTTCGCAGGAGATTGTATTGGCAGTTTTTTTCAGCAAGCGCTTCGGCAAGAATGTGTGGATCACCCGCCATGCCCGCGAAAGCATGCTGCCCCGAAACGTCGATGCCGACACGCTTGAACGGCTCATCGAGGAAGGCGAAATCAAGCGCCGGGATGAGGTAAGCCTGTGGGTCTTCATGCACATACAGGGTCGAGCTGACAACTTAATCTGTGCTGCCATGGTCGAACAGGCGGCAGTGATCGTTAAGACGGTCATGATTAACTGGGAACTGGAGGATGAAACATGAGAATCGAATACGACGCCCAGGATGACATCCTCCACATTGAGTTCTCGAAGGAACCCATCGTCAAGGATGTCTCCCATGGCTGGAACGTCAATGTCGGCTACGCGGCAAACGGAATCGCGGAAATCACGATTCTGGATGCCAAGGCCGCTGGCTATTTGCCGTTAGAAAACGCGAAGGATTTGCTGTCTCTCGCAGCGTAAACCAGCGGAAACCGGGGGAAACCGGGGACAGACCCCGATTTCCTGACAAAAAGCCCGCCGAGAACCGGCGGGCTTTTTCTTTCCCTACATTCCCAGCAATTCACGCATCGCGCGTACATCGCCATGCAATGAAGTCAGCGCCACGTCGAAATCCAGTTGAGGCATGAGTTCGCGTACGAGTTGCGCCACCGCCCTGGCTTGCGCCAGGTCCCGCGGTTTCTTGAGCGGATCGCGTGCGGGTTGTTGCGAGAGCCAGGTCTTGTGCAGGGCAAATGCACGCGGGTCGGGTACGCGAAACGGCACTGGCTGTCCGTCTTCATCCACGGCGATGGCATCCAGCTTGGGCGAGTTGATGAGCCACTGCAGCCCCGGCACCTCCGAAGCCACCAGATCGTCGGCGGAGAAAGTAATCGGCCCGGCCTCGCGCATCGAACGCGGTGCAGCGATGAGGTCGACCATGAACTGTCCCGCGTTGGCGGCGCGGAAGCCCCGTTTTCTAACAAGCTCGAAGCTGCGATCGGCTTTTTTCAGCAAGCCGAGCAGTCCTCCGCCGTCGAGGCGATTCGATATGAGCGTCAGTTTCCTGCGCGCGTCGTAGAGCAGATCGACGTCGCCGGAGGCAAGCAACTCCAGCAGGAATTGCACGCCGCCAGCGACTTCATAGGCATACATCGCCTGTGTACCGAGCACCGTAAAGGCGCCAAGCAGATTCTGTTCATCCAGCTCGCGCAGGATGCGCGCAACCACCCGCGGCACGCGGGCAAGGCGAAGCGCCTTGTTCAGGCGTGCCTGCTCGTCGAGTTGGCGCTGGATGGCCGTCAGTCGCTCCTGCGCCCTTGCCTTGCCTTCCAGGAATTCCGCCAGCACTCGCTCCGTTTCGGGAGAACGCCGCCCCATGAGCCTGCCGTTGCCGCGCCGATCGCGCTCGCGAAAAAGATATTCGGCTCCGCGAACCGTTTTCCAGCGCATGCCATAAGCGTAGTTCCGGGCATGACGAAATGCCGCGATGCGCACCTCATAAATCTGCTGCGTGTTGATGAGATGCAGCCTCTGTTGATTGGATAAGGGCGTCATCCTGTTTCCGTCATTTTTACTAAATACTAGTTTTGACGGAAATAATGTTTTTGTCAATTGATTACTATGATTTTTTCCGTCATGGATATTGTTTTTTAAAAATGAAGGAAAATTCTTTTTATATCAACCTTTTAATAACCTATTCTCCCCCGCCGCCAGCCCGTCCGGCACGCCCAGCAGGACGACCACGTCGCCCGCCTCGAAGCGGGCCTCGGGCGACGGGCTGACGGCGCGGATGCCACGCCGGCGGATGACGGAAACCGTGACGCCGAAGCGGTCCAGGCCGAGATCGGCGATGGTCTTGCCGATGCCCCAGGCGCCGGGGTTCAGCACCAGGGAATGCAGGCGCGGCTGGCGCGCCTCGTCGAGGTCGTCGGCGGCGTCGGTGGCGCCGTGGAAAAAGCCGCGCAGCAGGTCGTAGCGCTTTTCCCGTACCTCGCGGAAGCGCCGCACGACGCGGTTGATGGGCACGCCGAGCAGCACCAGGGCGTGCGAGGCGAGCATGATGGAGGACTCCAGCGTCTCCGGCACCACCTCGGCGGCGCCGGCCAGCGAGAGACGGTCGAAGTCGCTCTCGTCGACCGCCCGCACCACCACCGGCAGCTCGGGCCGCAATTCATGCACCAGCGCCAGCACGCGCAGGGCGGAGTCCGGGTCGGCGTAGGAGACGATCAGCACGCTGGCGCGCATCAGCCCGGCGGCGACCAGTGCCTCGCGCCGCGCGGCGTCGCCATACACGACGGTGTCGCCGCCGGCGGCGGCTTCGCGCACGCGCTCCGGGTCGAGGTCGAGGG
>JADFDL010000124.1 GCA_018262875.1 Rhodocyclaceae bacterium
TGTCCCGCGACTGGGACAAGATGGAGGCATACCGCAAAAAAAAATGGCTGGGCATCGCCAAGCGTTATCCGACCATGAAGCCGGAAGAGCAGGCCCGGGTCCAGCGACGCATGCAGGACTGGGGCAACCTGACGCCGGAGCAGCGCACCCAGGCGCGCACCCAATACAAGAGCCTGAAAACCGCCCCGCCGGAACATAAAGAGGCGATCAAGAAGAAATGGAATCTTTACAAGGAATTACCGGACGAGGAAAAAAAGCGCCTGGCGGAAAAAGCCGCCAGCAAGAAAGCATCCCTCAAGCCCGGAACCGCGAAGCCGCTCGGGCTGGCGCCCAGGTTGCCGACGACTGCATCCCAGCCGCTGCCGGCCGCTCCTCCGGCAGCCGAATCCGTTCCGCCCCCCGTCACCCCTGCGGCGGAGTCCGCGATGCCTCCGACTCAAGTCGACACCCCCGCTTCGGCTGAAGCTCCAGTGCAACCTGTCACGGCAACGCCGGCCGCATCGGCCCCCACGTCCGGCCAGCAGTAAGCGCTACTGTGCCGGATGCAACCCTCGCTGCAGCCGCGCCGCCCAGCATCCGCCGCCGTCTGGCCAGCATGCTCTATGAGTCGTTCCTGCTGCTGGGCGTATTGAGCGTTGCCTTCGTCCTGCCTTACCTGCTGATCGGCATGATCTGGGAAATCGCCGTCCCCGGGCCATTGCTCTGGCTGCACATTTTTATTGTCCTGCTGGCGTATTTCGGCTGGCTCTGGAAACGCAGCGGGCAAACCCTCGCCATGCAGACATGGAAAATCAGGCTGGTGTCCGCCAACGGCATGTCTTTGACGACCCGGCAGGTTTTCCTGCGCTATTCCCTGGCCTGGCCGAGCCTGCTTGCAGGTGGCATCGGAATTCTCTGGGCGCTGATCGATCGCGACCGCCAGTTTCTGCACGATCGGCTGGCCGGCACCCGCCTCATCGGACAATAACCGTCAGCGCCGCTCGACCCACCACAGCATGCCGGCTGCCGCCAGCAGGAAGAGCGCGCTCGGCGTGATGGCCGAAAAGAAAGGCGGCCAACTGTTGATGATGCCGAGGTTGGAGAACAGGCCGTTGAGCATGTGAAAGGTGATGCCGAGCATGATGCCGGCAAACACCTTGACGCTGACTGCCCCCATGCGATCCTGCAGGTAGGCGAACGGCAACGCCAGGGCCATCATGACCAGCGCCGCCAACGGATAGATCAGTTTCTTCCACATGGCGATTTCGTAGCGCTGCGTCTTCACCTGATTGTCCTTGAGGTGGCTGATATACCGATACAGGCTGGCTACCGACATCCGCTCGGGCATGACCAGCAGCACGCCGAGGATTTCCGGGTTGATCGCGGATTGCCAGACAGCTTCCGGCAGGCGATTCACCCTCGCCCGATCCCTTTCGAAAACAGTCTGCGCGACATCCTTGAGGCGCCACTTGTCAGGCGGCAGGTATTCCCCTTCCCTGGCCTCGGAAATCGAACGCAGGACATGGTTCTTGTCGAATTCGTAGATGCGCACGCCCTCCAGCCTCGAATCCGGCAGCACCGTACGGACATTGATGAAGCTCATGTCGTCCTTGACCCACAGGCCGGAGCGAAATTCCTGCCCCACCACCTGGGACATCGCATCCAGGCGCAACTGCTTGGCGGCACGCTCCGCCGGGGGCGCAATGAAGTCGCCGACCACGAATGTCAGCAGGACGAAGGCCAGCCCGACTTTGGCAAGCGCGCCCAGAATCGCTGCCGTCGATAGCCCCGAGGCGCGCAACACGGTGATCTCCGAATGACGGGCAAGCATGGTCAGGGCATAGAGCGTGCCGATCAGCACCGCGATGGGCGCCAGTTCGTAGATATGGCCCGGCAGCGTCAGCAGCACGAACAGCGACATATAGCGCAATTGATAACTGCCCTTGCCCAGGCTTTGCAATTCGTTGATGAAGTCGAAAAAAGCAAACAGCATCAGAAAGGCCACGAGGACCAGCGTCACGGCTGAATAGATTTCCCTTGCCAGGTAACGCTGGTAGACCTTCATCGACGCGGCCTCATCCAGGTAAACACCGACAACCGCTTGAAGAAGAGCAGGATCAGCACGACGAACATCACGACATGCACCAGCCACCAGCCCGTTTCGAAGCGCAGCTTGCCCTGCGCCACCCAGGCCTGGCAGACCGAGATCAGGTTGCTGTAGAACATGTAGGTCAACAGCGCCAGCACCAGATTGTTGGTGCGGCCGGCGCGCGGATTGACAAAGCTGAGGGGAATCGCCAGCAGGGCCAGATTGAAGGCCGCCAGCGGCAGCCCGATGCGCCAGAGGAGCTCGCCCTTGCCGGCGTTGGCTGGGCTCTGCAGAAGCGCCCAGGTGGGCAGACTCTTCGTCGTCTGCTCGATGCCGCGCGCCTCTTTTGTCTCGATGCGCACGGCGTAACGCTCGAATTCCATGACACGATATTCAGGCGATCCCGGGGTGCCCTCGTAGCGGCGGCCATTGACGAGGACGACGAAGCGGTCGCCGTTGGGCAGGCTCTCGGTATAACCACTGGTGGACATCATGACGCCGAGCCGGCCATGCTGCATCGAGCTGATGAAGATGTTCTTCACCGACCCCTCTTCGCCGGTGGCGGATTCGCCGGAGGCGGCCTCGACGAAGAACACCCGCTCGCCACTGGCCGATTCCTTGAACGCGCCGGGCGAGACCCGGGCGACGTCGTCCCGGGTGTCCATGCGCTGGCGGTATTCGGTGCTCTTCGATTGCGCCCAAGGCGACAGCAGCAGCGACAACACGGCAATCGCCGCCACCAGCGGCGCCGCAAACTTCAGGACAGGCTTGATCCAGGCCGTCAGCGGCAGGCCGGATGCGAACCACACCGACATTTCCGAATCGCGGTAGCTGCGCGAAATCGTCATCAGCACCGCGATGAACACCGTCAGCGACAGCAGGATCGGCAGATGCGTCAGCGCGCCGAAGCCGAGCAGGGCGATGACGGCCTCGGACACCAGCTTGCCGCCGGCGGCCTGACTCAGCAGGCGAATCAACTGGGTCGTCAGCAGAATGGCGAAAAGCGCGACAAACGCCGCGCCGGCAGTGCCGGTGCATTCACGTATCACCGCACGCTCAAAGGTCGACCCGCGCGCCATTTTGACTTTATCTGAGGGGAAAAGGGATAATCGGAGCCTGATTTGCCGGAGAGGAGTTGCGCGTGGAATTTAGCATAAAAAACGGTGGCCCGGACAAGGCCAAATACGACTGTGTCGCTGTCGGTGTATTCGATTCGCGAAAATTATCGGAACCGGCGCAAAAGCTGGACAAGGCTTCCGGGGGGCATCTGACAGGCATTCTGCGCCGGGGCGACATGGCGGGGAAAGGCGGTTCGACGCTCCTCTTGCACGGTACGCCGGGCATCGCCGCCGAGCGCGTGCTGCTGGTCGGCCTCGGCAAGGAAGCGGAATTCGGCGAGAAGGCCTATCGCGACGCGGTTGCCGCAACGGCGCGCGCGCTGAAGGACGCCGGCAGCAGGGATGTCCTCATTACCCTGAGCGAACTAGCCGTCGCCGGACGCAACGCCGCCTGGCGCGTGCGGCAAGGCAACCTGGCTATTCATGACGCCTTCTTCCGTTCGGACCAACTCAAGTCGAAGAAAGACGGCAGCAAGCCCGCTCTGGATGCCTTCGCGTTCTCCGTCGCGGGCAAGGATGTCCGGTCCGCCACCGTCGCGCTGGCGCAGGGCGAAGCCATCGCGCAGGGAATGAACCTCGCACGCGAACTGGGCAACCTGCCGGCCAACTTCTGCACGCCGACCTATCTGGCGCAGCAGGCACAAAAGCTGGCGAAAACGTTCAAGCTGAAGTGCCAGGTGCTCGATCGCGCCCAGATGGAAACCCTCGGCATGGGCTCGCTGCTTTCCGTCGCACGCGGCTCGCACCAGCCGCCGCGCTTCATCGTCTTGCAGTATCACGGCGGCAAGGCCAAGGCGAAACCCATTGTGCTGGTCGGCAAGGGCATCACTTTCGACACCGGCGGCATCTCGCTCAAGCCCGGCGCCGAGATGGACGAGATGAAGTACGACATGTGCGGCGCCGCCAGCGTGCTCGGCGCTTTCCACGCCCTCGCCACCATGAAGCTGCCGCTGAATGTCGTCGGCCTCATCCCGACCACCGAGAACATGCCGGGCGGCGCCGCCACCCGGCCGGGCGACATCGTCACCTCGATGTCCGGCCAGACCATCGAAATCCTCAACACGGATGCGGAAGGCCGGCTGATTCTCTGCGATGCGCTGACCTACGCCGAGCGTTTCGAGCCCGATTGCGTGGTGGACGTCGCCACCCTCACTGGCGCCTGCGTCATCGCCCTGGGCGCGGCGGCTTCGGGCCTGATGGCCAACCATGACGGCCTCGCCGCGGAGCTGCTGGAAGCGGGACAGGTCTCCGGCGACCGCGCCTGGCAACTGCCGCTGTGGGAGGATTACCAGGAAATGCTCAAGAGCAATTTCGCCGACATCCCGAACATCAGCGGCAGCCGCGCGGCGGGCACCATCACCGCGGCCTGTTTTCTGGCGCGCTTCACGAAGAAATACCGCTGGGCGCATCTCGACATCGCCGGCACCGCCTGGCGCTCCGGCAAGGAAAAGGGCTCGACCGGGCGCCCGGTACCGCTGCTGACGCACTTCCTGCTCAAGCGTGCAGGCAAGCTGTGACCGGCATCGACTTTTACCATGGCGCCAACGACAAGGTACAGGCGGCCTGCCGCCTGATCGGCGAGTTGTATGCCCAGGGCCGCAAAGTGCTGGTCTATGCGCCGGCGGACAGCCTGGCCGCCCAGGTGGATCGTCAGCTATGGGTACAGCCCGCGACGGGCTTCGTGCCCCATTGCCGTCTCGACGCGGCACTGGCCGGCGAGACACCCATCGTCATCGGCGGCTCGCTGGACGATGCGGCGCATCACGACGTGCTGGTGAATCTCGACGGCAACCTGCCGCCGGTGTTTTCCCGATTCGAGCGGCTGCTCGAAATCGTCGGCACGGATGAAGCCGACCGCGTACCGGCGCGGGAACGCTTCAAGTTCTACCGCGACCGCGGCTATGCCATCGCGGCACACGATCTTGCGAAAGCCTGAGATGGACGACGACATCTTCGGCAAGGCCGACGCGCTGATGAAGCGCCGCGCCTTCGTCGCCGGCGGCGCCCAACCAGCGCTGCCCGTCGAAGATCTGCCGGTGCTCACCGAGGTGGTTGACCCGAGCAATGCGGTGCCGGCGCTCTCGGCCGCCCTGTCCGGCAGCCCGGGTGCCGAGCATCTGGCCGAGCGCATGCGCGACCTGCTCGGCCCCCTGCCGCCGGACATCGCCCGTGCCGTCGAGAACTGGCTGGTCGCCACCCTGCCGCGACTGGTCGCCCGCCGCCTCGACGGCATCGCCGAACAGGTCGCCGAGGAAGTCGGTGCGGCACTGCGCGAAACGCTGCCGCTGCTGATTTCCGACCTGATTCGCTCGGCCCAGGAAAGGACCAAGCAAAGCAAGTAAGGTTCGCCGGAGCAGATAGCCGCTCCGGTATAATTTCGGCTTTTCCGCAATTCCCTTTCCCCATCCAGGATG
>JADFDL010000125.1 GCA_018262875.1 Rhodocyclaceae bacterium
CTTGTCGGCGCTATTCGATAGCGCGCCATTACCGGTGCTCCTCGAAATTCACGGCGCGGTGATGACCGGCTGGGTTTTGTTGTTGGTAATGCAGTCCGCACTAATTGTGTCGAGGCGAGTGCGTTGGCATCGTTCATTAGGAGTCGTCGGAGCCGTCTGGGCGGTTTTGGTGGTGGTTTCGGGTGTCGTGACGACGCTTCGTGCGTCAGTGCGCGAAGTACGGCTGCATTCCGCCGTCGCGCCTATACAGCTAACGGTCACCGGCTTTGAATTGGTCGAAATGTTGTTACTCTCTTTTCTGGTGGTCTTCGCCTTCCACTTCAGGCATCGCCGTGACGTCCACGGCCGGCTAATGCTCCTTACGATTTTCTGCATGCTTCCATCAGTAATTTCGCGCGCGCCCGTGGATATATTTCCAAGCAACCTATCGATCTTATTGGGAGTTTATGGCTGCTTGGGAATTTGTGTGACAGTTGATACCGTTCGACAACGACGGGTACATCCGGCGTTTGCTATCGGCGGCGCGATTATTGTCCTATCGCTTCTTGCGGCCTTTTTCGGAGCATACACGGAGGGGTGGCGAAACTTCCTGGCCCAGCGCTTGGTATCGGCGGCCCAACAAGGCGCTCCCGCCGACATATTTGCCTCCGCTTCGCTCCAGCAAATCCGCGGCTGAGCTTGTGCGTTAGGCCACTTGCTCTATGTTGCAGAACCCAGAAGCAGAAGCCTTCTTTCTTGCGCTGTCCGCGCACAGCGACGTGGCTGGCGAGTTAGCCGCCTCACTTGAGCGCTTGGGCGAGTACGAGATTCACCACGCGCCCCGGGAATATGGCGCCGCATTCGTAACAACGAAGAACACGGTGTTTTGTGGTGCCGCCGCGATGAATGCAACTTACTGGCGCCTACGACCGGCCGATGTCGAGGTGGCTCTAGCGACCGGCGCGGTTAGGGCTTCGTTTGGATCCGACTGGGTAGCTATTGAGCTATTTCGTAGTAACTGGCCGAAGCCAGATTTGCCGTTCTGGGCCTTGCGTGCTTACGATTTCGCTAGAACTGGGCAGTAGCCGGCCAATCGGCCTAGCAACTCGTATATGGATTCCTCCCGCAAGTAGGAGATCGGATCGGGTTTGATGGCTGTTGGAGAAGTGCCTGCAGTCATATATCCGGCACCTGAGGTGGGAATGTGGTGTCCCGTGCCGAGATGGAATCTGCGTCATCGTGGTGCCAATCGCTGCAAGCGACGCAGCGGACTGCGCCAGAAGTGTTATCGGCATCGCACGGCGCGCTCAGCTCAAACGTTAGACCTGCCCGATGAAGGGCGGAGCATACCCACACACCCGATTTCCACAGTCAATGACCTTCGGCGATGGCTGGATGACGTACTTGATGGACTCGGACTGACTGGCAGCATCGCCATGGCGGGCCTGACCTGCCCCCCGTTTTCAGTGCCAGCGAGAGGTTAGTAGAGTCCGATTTCCGAGGAGAGATCGGGCATGAAGAAGTCGAGATTTACGGACGAGCAGATCATTGGGTTTCTGAAGCAGGTGGAGAGCGGCGTGGCGGTGAAGGACCTGGGGCGCAAGCACGGGTTCAGCGATGCGGCGTTCTACAAGTGGCGGGCCAGGTTCGGCGGGATGGACGTGTCGGAAGCGCGGCGGCTGCGTGAACTGGAAGGCGAGAACAGCAAGCTGAAGAAGCTTCTGGCCGAGGCGATGCTGGACATCGAAGCGCTGAAGGTAGTCGCGCGGGGAAAGCGCTGAGCCCGCTAGCGCGACGCGAAGCGGTCGAGGCCATGCGGGCGAAGACGGTGATCTCGGAGCGACGGGCGTGTCAGCTGATGGCGATCTCGCGGACCGTGTTGCACTACGCGGCCAGGCCGGAGATCGACGGTGGACAGCTGCGGCATCGGATCACGGAGCTGGCGAGCCAGCGACGGCGGTTCGGCTACCGGCGCATCCACGCGCTGTTGCGCCGGGAAGGAGCGCGGGTCAACGTGAAGCGCGTGCACCGGCTGTACCAGCTCGAGGGGCTGCAAGTGCGGCGCAGGAAGCGCCGGCACGGCGTGGCGGTCGAGAGAAGACCGCTGCAGATGCCCACGGCGCCGAACCAGGTGTGGTCGATGGATTTCGTCAGCGATGCATTGGAGTACGGGCGGCGGATCAAGTGCCTGACCATTGTGGATGACTTCACGAAGGAGTCGGTGGACATCGTGGTGGACCACGGCATCGGCGGGGACTACGTGGCGCGGGTGCTGGATCGGGCAGGCCAATTCCGCGGGCTGCCGCAGGTGATTCGCACGGATCAGGGGCCGGAGTTCACCGGCAAGGCGCTGGATCAGTGGGCATGGCAACGCGGCGTGGCCCTGCGGCTGATCGAGGCTGGCAAGCCCACGCAGAACGCGTACATCGAAAGCTTCAACGGCAAGTTCCGGGACGAGTGCCTGAACGAGCACTGGTTCCGATCGCTGGCCGAGGCTCGTGTCCTGATTGCCGCCTGGCGCAAGGACTACAACCAGTCCCGGCCGCACAGCGCGCTCGAGTACCGCACGCCGGCGGAGTTCGCCGCTGCCTTTCGGGCCCGGCATGCCGGGCCCGAAAGGCAAGAGGCATGGAGTTGAGGTAGTGTCGCAACCAAGGACTTTACGAACTTATCCTCGGCACTAAAGCTGGGGGCAGGTCACTCGCACCGTCGATCCTGTTCGACCAGTTCTCGCGCAATGCCTTTCTCGGCCGCGAAGGACTGCAGGCCACCGGCCCCCACGCACTCCACCTCGCGCGAGAAGCGCTGGCTTCTAGCCACATGGATCCGGTGGACGGGGCCAGCATGGTGCGCCGGTGGCTTGGCTGGCCGACGCAGCACGAGGCCACCACTTGCAACAGAACTGCCTTGCTCGTCGGATCAGCACCACGGCAACCCGGACCACTTGCGAGAACGCGCACTACAGGGGTGCCTGTGGCAGCACTTTCGCCCATGTCCTGGCAATTGCTCCCAGCGGCACGAGCTGATCGTAGATTTGCCGGCCGAGCCGGGTCGCCGAATACCCTTGCCCGGTCTTTTCAATCAGCCCGGCGGTCTGCAGTTCCTGTATCCGATGATTGAGGACCGAGGGAGAAATCGTCTCGCATCGCTCCTGCAGCACGCGGAACGTTGCCGGCCCGCGCTCACACAGCGTCCAGAGAACCCCCATCGCCCACCTGCGGCCCAGCAGATCGAGTAGCGCCATGATCGGCGCACCCGAACGCGACCCACGAACCTTGCGCCCCGGTCTCGGAATGTCACGCATGGTTTCCCGCCCGATCGTTGCTTCGAAAAGAATAGCATGCTACGGTTTTGATAGCAACTTGATTCGCGGAGCGACATCGATGGCTACGCCCATCCTGTATTCGGGAACGAAGAACGCCTCAAGCTGGGCCATGCGCGCCTGGCTTGCCTTGCGCGAGGCGCGCATCGAGTTCACCGAAGAGGTCGTCGACATTCGCCGGCCGCAGCGGTTCATCAACCTTGCCCGCATCGGTGCCTTTTCGCCACCCGCGATGGTGCCGGTCCTGGTGGACGGAAATACAGTGATTGCCGATTCACTGGCTATCATGGAATTTGCCAACGATCTCGCGGGCGGTGCGCTTCTACCGCACCAGGCCGCGGACCGGGCTCGTGCCCGTTCGCTGATGGCGTGGCAACACGCCGGGTTATCAAACATCTGTCAACGGATTTCTTTCGAAAGCGCGTTTTACCCGTTCAAGCGACCGCTCATGAACGTCGAACGCGCGGAATGCAGGCGGCTTTTCCATTGTCTCGAGCGAAATCTCGAATTGAGCGGCGGACCCTATTTGTTCGGGCAGCTGTCTCTCGCGGACCTGATGCTGGTTCCTACGGTGGTCCGTCTCACGCGGCATGATCTTGAACTCGCACCCTGGCAGCGCTCGACATCCTGGACAGCTGCATTGCTCGAAAGGCCCGCAGTAGTCGAATGGCTGACGCAGGCCGACGCGCTGCCTCACATATGGCTCGACGACTACCTTTCCCCCAGGGACGCCCAACTGCCCGAGCTCGGACAAGTCACCCTGCATGAACCGCCCACGACTTCCCACCGCGAACCGCCGGCTGCTGAACCCGGCCGTCAGGCTGCGGGTGGCCTTTTGCAACCGCCTTTCGCGGGCCGAATGCCATCACCAATGGCTGACTCCTCGAGGATTCGGCCATGGCTGTAGTCGGTCCACTCAGATACTTGCGCGTCGTTCTGGTTCTGGCCGGCCTCGCGTGCCTTGCTCTCTACCCGCTGATGCTTTTCTGGCCGACCGGCTGGGCCTGGCACGTCGGTCACTCGGCTTACCCAATGATGCTCGTTGGTATCTACGCCACGCTTGGAGTGTTCTTGATCGTAGCCGCACGCGATCCATTGGCCCATCTGAGCCTGATCTGGTTCACCGTGTGGTCCAGCGTCATCCACGGAGGAATCATGGCCGTTCAGGCAGTCACCCAGCCTGACCAGATGGGGCACCTGGCGGGTGACGTGCCGGCGCTTTCCATAGTGGCAATTGCCTTGGCGGTCCTGACGCGCCGGTCGCGAGGCACAGATGCGCCATACCGCAGCAAGATCGATACCTTTAACAGTGCCCGTAAGGAGTGCGACATGATTGGTGTCGTCGTCACGTTTCGTTGCGCAGAGATTTTCGACGAGCGGTCCATCCGGAAGATCGCCGAGTCCGCTCGCGCAAGGTTTACCGGGATGCCCGGGCTGCGCTCAAAGGCATTCACGTTCAATTCCGGAAAGCGTGAGGCCATGAACTTCTACGTCTGGGATACCGAGGACGCTGCCAAGGCGTTCTTCACCGAAGACCTGCTCCAGCGGGTGGCCGGTCTCTACGGCGTGCGCCCTCACGTCGAATTCGTGCAGATTGCCGCGCTCGTCGAGAACAACCGGGCCTGACGTGGCCCGGGAAGGTTCTCGATACTTCATTGCACCCGACGCGCCGGGAGTAATCGCGATTGAAATGACGCGTGGGCTGATGTGCAGCCTGTCGATGCGCTTGCACTTCGCCGTCGCAAACCGGCCTCAAGAAGCCGGTGCCGAGCACGTGACCGCCAAGAGGACGATTCGCGAGCTGGCGGAGAACGCGGAGATCATCGATCATCCGCTGCACTTCAATATGCGCCCGTGCCTCCAGCTGCAGGTCGCGGCGACACGGGTCGGTTGAATAGTCCGCGGCGGGAGCGCGATCGATGTCACGAGGATGGGTGTTGTGGCCCTCGATCCGATTCGAGTAGTAGCAGTTCATCGACCGGACGAGCTCGGCAACCGACAGCCGCACCACCGGGTGCAGCTGGGCTGACCGTTCGCTGGCCTCTCGGGCCAGATCGAAAACCAGGCTCTCGAGCGCGGCGGTGCCCTCCGTGGGCATGAATGGCTCTGCCGCGACGGGGATCAAGACGCCCCCCCTGCGATCATGAGTCTTGGCCGGTTCCATGGCCGGTCTTGTGACCGATACCATCGCTGTCCAGGTTTACGAAGTACGTGTGCGTTCTTGGA
>JADFDL010000126.1 GCA_018262875.1 Rhodocyclaceae bacterium
AAACAGGCGTACTGGTCGGAGATATTGGCGCCTGGGGCAATGCCGATGCCGCCGACCTGGGCCGCGAGGGCGTCGGAAATGTAGTCGCCGTTGAGGTTCAGCGTGGCGATCACGTCGTATTCCGCCGGGCGCAGCAGGATCTGCTGCAGGAAGGCGTCGGCGATCATGTCCTTGATGACGATGTCGCGGCCGGTCTTCGGGTTCTTCAGGGCGCACCACGGGCCGCCGTCGAGCAGCTTAGCGCCGAACTCCTTCTGCGCCACTTCGTAGCTCCAGTCGCGGAAGGCGCCCTCGGTGTACTTCTGGATGTTGCCCTTGTGCACGATGGTCACCGACTTGCGGTCATTGTCGATGGCGTACTTGATCGCGGCGCGCATCAGGCGAGAAGTGCCCTCGCGCGAAACCGGTTTGATGCCGATGCCGGAAGTGTTCGGGAAGCGGATCTTCTTGACCCCCATCTCCTCCTGCAGGAACTTGATGAGCTTCTTGCAGTTGTCGGTTTCGGCAGCCCACTCGATGCCGGCGTAGATGTCTTCCGTGTTTTCGCGGTAGATCACCATGTCGACCTTGCTCGGGTCCTTGAGCGGGCTGGGCACGCCCTTGAAGTAGCGCACCGGACGCACGCACTGATAAAGGTCCAGTTCCTGGCGCAGGGCGACGTTGAGGGAACGGATGCCGCCGCCCACCGGCGTGGTCATCGGGCCCTTGATGGAAACGGAGTATTCCTTGAGCAGGCCCAGCGTCTCCTCGGACAGCCAGACGTCGCCGCCGTATTTCTGCGTCGACTTTTCGCCGGCGTAGACTTCCATCCAGTGGATCTTCTTCTTGCCGCCGTAGGCCTTGGCCACCGCGGCGTCGACCACCTTGAGCATCACCGGCGTGATATCCACCCCGATGCCGTCGCCTTCGATGAAGGGAATGATCGGATTGTCCGGCACCGGCTGGCCGGGAATGATTTTCTTGCCGTCCTGGGGAACCTTGATCAGAGAACTCGTGCCCATTGCAACTCCATCGGTAGTGGTGAGACAGAAGTGGTGAGACGAAAAACTGCCCATAAAATATTATTATCCGCCTTTCCGAATCTTTATGCCAGTGAGTACCTGTTCTCATTCATTCTGTCCGACAGAATGAATGAGAACAGGCCCGAGGTCCTTCATTGCTTCCGGTCTCGCTTTCCCGCTATCCTCCGCAGTGCAACATGATTTTTTATGGGTAAGGAAATGGATATTCCATCCGGCGAAAATTCAGTCGCCCAGGCGATCGCCCAGACTCTGGTCGACGGTTTCAACAAGCACTACCGGCTGTTCCGCGAAAGCAGCGCCCGGGCCAAGGCACGTTTCGAGGCCGGCGATTGGCGCGGCGTGCAGGTTGCGGTGCGCGAGCGTATCGCCTTCTACGACGACCGCGTCAACGAGACAGTGACTTTCCTGCGTGAGGCCTTGCACGCGGAAACGATTGACGACATCACCTGGCAGCGGGCCAAGCTGCTCTACATCGGTCTGCTGACCAATCACAAGCAGCCCGAATTGGCGGAGACCTTCTTCAATTCGGTTTTCTGCAAGATCATGCATCGCACGTATTTCCACAACGACTTCATTTTCGTGCGACCGGCCATCTCCACGGATTTCATCGAGTCGGATCCGCCCGCCTATCGCAGCTACTATCCGAACCGGGCGGGCTTGCGGCAGACGATCCGCGACATTTGTCTCGATTTCGACTGGCAATGTCCCTTCGCCAACATCGAGCGCGATATTGAAAGCGTGATCTCCGCCGTGGTACTGCAGATGGGCGGCCGACTGCCCGCCGCGGAGGCCAACTTCCAGTTGCAGGTGCTGCACTCGGCCTTCTACCGCAACAAGGGCGCCTACATCGTCGGCAAGGCCATCAACGGGGATTACGAGTATCCCTTTGTCGTGCCGGTACTGCACGATGCGAACAGCCGCCTGTTCCTCGATGCGATCCTGCTCGACGCGGCACAGATACGCACCCTGTTCAGCCTCAGCCGCGCCTATTTCATGACGGACATGGAAGTGCCGTCGGCCTACGTGAAGTTTCTCTCCGGCCTGATGCCGCACAAGCCGGCGGCGGAGTTGTACACCATGCTCGGCCTGGCCAAGCAGGGCAAGACCATGTTCTTTCGCGACCTGATCCACCACTTGCGGCACTCGCAGGACGAGTTTGTCATCGCCCCGGGCATTCGCGGCATGGTGATGGCGGTGTTCACCCTGCCGTCGTTTCCCTATGTCTTCAAGGCCATCAAGGATGTCTTCGCGCCGCCGAAGGAGGTCGATCGCGCCACGGTCAAGGCCAAGTACGTCCTGGTCAAGCAGCACGACCGCGTCGGGCGCATGGCGGACACGCTTGAGTTCTCCGACGTGGCGTTGCCGCAGGCGCGCTTCAGTCCGGAACTTCTCGATGAACTGCGGCGGGAATGCCCCTCGCAGCTTGAGGAAAACGAAAACGAGATCGTCATCAGGCATGTATACATCGAGCGACGCATGAAGCCGCTCAATCTCTATCTCGACAGCGCCGACGAGGAAAAGCGGGAGAACGCCGTGATCGAATACGGCAACGCCATCAAGGAACTGGCGTATGCCAATATTTTTCCTGGCGACATGCTCTTCAAGAACTTCGGCGTCACCCGCTTCGGCCGCGTGGTGTTCTACGATTACGACGAGATCGAGTACATGACCGACTGCAACTTCCGTCGCATTCCGGAAGCGCCCAACCCGGAAGCGGAGATGTCCGGAGAGCCTTGGTATTCAGTGGCGCGGACCGACGTTTTCCCGGAGGAATTCGGCGCTTTCCTGCTCGGCAACCCGGAGACGAAGCGGGTGTTCCTGAAACACCACGCCGATTTGCTGGCGCCGGAATTCTGGCAGAGAACAAAACAGATGATCCTAGATGGCTACGTGCCGGACTTCTTTCCCTATCCCGAGGCAATGCGCTTCCGCAACCTGTTCGGCGAGGCAGCCCGACAGGCGCCACAAGCTGCAACCGAGACGGCGTGAGCCGCATCGTTCTCTTCAACAAGCCTTACGGCGTGCTCAGCCAGTTCACGCCCGAGGCGGGCCACCGCTGCCTGGCTGAGTTCATTCCCGTTCCGGGCATTTACGCGGCCGGCCGGCTCGATACCGACAGCGAAGGGCTGCTGGTGCTGACCGACGATGGCCGCCTGCAGCAGCGCATCGCCGATCCGCAGCACAAGCTGCCAAAAACCTACTGGGCGCAAGTGGAAGGCGAGCCGACCGATGAGGCCCTGCAGCAGCTCAGGCAAGGTGGCCTGGATCTCGGCGATTTCGTCACGCGGCCCTGCGAGGCGGCGCGCATCGATGAGCCCGCCGGCCTGTGGCCGCGCGACCCGCCGATCCGGAGCCGCAAGCACATCCCGACCGCCTGGCTGGAAATTGTCCTGCGCGAAGGCAAGAACCGCCAGGTCAGGCGCATGACCGCCAAGGTGGGCCATCCGACCCTGCGCCTGGTGCGCGCCGCCGTTGGTCCTTTCCGGATCGAAGCCTTGCAGCCGGGCGAGTGGCAGGAGGCGGAAGCGACGATTGATTGACATGCGTCAATATGGCCTTTGCCGCTGTTTCCACAATCCAATGATGAATTCACCGCGCGCTGACTGGGTGAACGCCGCATGAAGCAGGCGATTGCTGCGGCACTTCTTGTCCTTGCCATTTCCGCCGGATTCGTGCTGTGGATCGCTGGCTACATGGCGCCGCGCGCGGAATTCGTTCCCTATGTCGAGCCGCCGCAGGCTGTCGAGTCCGATTACCTGCGCGCCGTCTATAGTCCGCTGCATTTCAGGCCGGCCATCGACACGGCCAGTGACGAGCAATGCCTCGCCTGCCACCGCGAGGTGATCGAGAACAAGGTGCGTACCGTCTCGCCTGCCGGACAGAAGTCTGAGCTGATGCGCGCCTGGTACCAGCAGACGCCGACCTACGAGGGCGGGCAGGACACTTTCCACCGGCGCCACCTCGCCACGCCGCTGGCGAAGCAGTTGATGAACCTGCGTTGCAACACCTGCCATCTTGGGCATGAGCCGCGCGAGGAGGCGCAGGGCGCGGCGGCCGACTCGGCACGGCAGGACGACACGGCTTTCACGCTGCGCAAGCAGGTGAATTCGGAGACTTCCTGCCTCAAGTGCCACGGCCAGTTGCCCTGGCAACTGATGGGTTTGCCCGGTCCGTGGGAGGAGCACAAGACGACGTTCGGCAACAACTGCCAGACCTGCCATGCCGCCATCCGCACGAAGCGGCACGAGGTGAGCTATCTCAACGCGGCGGCCATCGAGCAGGCCGGCAAGAACGGCGCCGACGCCTGCTACGGATGCCATGGCGGGCGCGCCTGGTACCGCATCGCTTATCCCTATGCACGCACGCCCTGGCCGGACATGCCGGCCGAGGTGCCGGCGTGGGCGAAGGATCGCCCGACCCGGTCCGACGCGCGTTTTTTCGCAGGAGCCCGGCCATGAGCCATGACAGATCCGAGCGCCTGCTCAATCCCAAACGGCGCAGCTTCCTCAAGACGGCCGCGGCCGGCGGCGCCGTTGCCGCGGCCGGCGGTTTGACGGAACTGACTTTCGGCGGCAAGGAGGCGCAGGCGCATGCCTACGAACCCTATCCGACCGACGACCAGTTGACGACTGTGGTGACGAGCTGCGACCACAACTGCGGCTCGCGCCACATGCTGGTGGCGCACAAGAAGGGGGACGTCATCGTGCGCCTGTCGACCGACGACGGCCGCTACCAGGCCGGCGGCGCCTTCGGCTTCGAGTCCGAGCAGGTGCCGCAACTGCGCGCCTGCCTGCGCGGCCGCTCCTACCGTGCCCGCATCTACTCGCCGGAGCGACTGCTCTACCCGATGCTGCGCGTGGGCGAGCGCGGCGAGGGCAAGTTCAAGCGCGCGTCGTGGGACGAGGCGCTCGACTTCATCGCCAGGAAGATGGTGGAGCTGAAGCGCAAGTACGGCCCGACGGCGATCCTCGACCAGGCCTACGCCGGCACCTCCTACTGCGTGCTGCACAAGTCGGATCAGATCGAGGGATTGCTGGCGCGCTTCCTCGGCATGTTCGGCTGCCGCAGCAATTCATGGTCGGTGCCGTCCTATCAGGGCACAACCTTCTCCAGCCGCATGACCTTCGGCACCATCGAGGATGGCAACGAGGATGACGCCTTCGCCCACTCGAAGCTGATCGTCATGTGGGGCTGGAACCCGGCCTACACTTTCCACGGCGGCAACACCTTCTACTACATGCGCCTGGCCAAGCAGCGCGGCTGCAAGTTCGTGCTGGTCGATCCGCAGTACACCGATTCCGCCGCCAGCTACGACGCCTGGTGGATTCCCATCAAGCCGAACACCGATGCTGCCATGCTGGCCGGCATGGCGCATCACATTTTCTCGAACAAGCTGCAGGACCAGGCCTTCATCGACAAGTTCGTGCAGGGCATGGACGCCGGCACCATGCCTGATTGGGCCAAGGGCCAGGAGAACTTCAAGGACTACATCC
>JADFDL010000127.1 GCA_018262875.1 Rhodocyclaceae bacterium
CGTCGCGCGAGAACTTCAGGGTCATCAGCTGGCCGCCTGCGCTGAACAGCCCGGAGTATTTGCCGCCGCCGACAAACTCGCTGAGCACGCTGGCGCCGAGGCGGGTCAGTTCGGTCTTGGCGATGCGCTCGCGGGCGTGCTCGCGCAGGGCGTGGGCGATCTCGTGGCCCATCACCACCGCCGCCTCGTCGTCCGTCAGTTGCAGGCCGAGCAGCAGGCCGGAGAACACCGCGATCTTGCCGCCCGGCATGCAGAAGGCGTTGACCTGCTGCCCGCCGATCAGGATGACTTCCCATTGCCATTTCTGCGCACGCGAATTGAAGCGGGCGGCGTGGGGAATGATGCGGGCGGCGATCTGGCGCAGGCGCCGCGTCTGCGGATGGTCGTCGGGCGCCAGCGCCTTTTTCGCCGCCGCTTCCTGCTTCAGTTGCGAGAATTCCTGGGTGGCCTGCCGTTCGAGGCCTTCGGCCGGCACCAGCTTGCGCATCGCCGAGGGCTTGCCGACCGCGACACCCTCGTGCTGCTCGGGCGCGGCGAGGACTCCAGTCGAGGCAAGGACGACAAGAAAAAGGGCGATGAAGCCGCGTTCGAACATCGCCCTATCTTACCGCAGGAAGATTCCCGATTTCAGGCGGTGGCGGTCTTCTTATGCAGCGGCCCGTCGGGCTGCGCCGCCGTTTTGGCGGGGCGTTCGATCGAGACCTCGGCCAAACGGCCGGCGATGTGCGCGAGGGCTTCCTCGACCTGGTCGATGAGGATCAGGCACAGCTCGCCCGGCTGGATGCGCGCGAGCGCCGTATCGATGGCGAGGAATTCGCCGCGGATCTCCTCGATGGCGGCGGCGCGTCTGGCGTGCGCCAGGCCGTCGCGCAGGAGGCCGAGCACTTCGCCGTCGGCGCGTCCGCGCTGGCACTGGTCCTGGTAGAGGATGACTTCGTCGAAGGCGTCGCCGAGGATTTCGCTCTGGCGGCGGATGTCCTCGTCGCGCCGGTCGCCGGCGCCGCTGATGACGATCATGCGCCGCTCGGCGGGCATGGCCTCGACGGCGCGCACCAGCGCCAGGATGGCATCCGGATTGTGGCCGTAGTCGGCGATCAGGGTGGCGCCGCGGTAGCTGAAGACGTTGAAGCGGCCTGGCGCCGTATCGGCGTCGCTGGCGAAGGATTGCAGCGAAGCGCGGATGGCGTTCCAGCCCAGGTTCAGCGCCCAGGCGGCGGCGACGGAAGCCATGGCGTTGTCCACCTGGAAGCTGATGGTGCCCTTGCGCGTCAGCGGCACGTCGCCGAGGGGGATGCGCTGCACGACGGCGCCCAGTTCGGCGCAGACGATGCTGTTGCCGTCGATATAGACGACGCGCTTGCCCTGGGCGTTGTGCGTGGCCATTACAGGATGGTGGCGGTCGGTGGCGAAGTAGGTCACCGCGCCGGGGCAGTTTTCCGCCATTCTCGCGACGATGGGGTCGGCCGCATTGAGTACGGCCATGCCGTCCGGCGCGACGTTCTGCACGATGACGCGCTTGAGCACGGCGAGGTCTTCCACCGTGGTGATGTAGTTCAGGCCGAGGTGGTCGCCCTCGCCGATGTTGGTGACGACCGCCACCTTGCAGCGGTCGAAGGCGAGGCCCTCGCGCAGCAGGCCGCCGCGCGCCGTCTCGAAGACTGCCGCGTCGACGTCCGGGTGCATCAGCACGTTGCGCGCGCTTTTCGGGCCGGCGCAGTCGCCGGTGTCGAGGCGGCGGTCGCCGACATAGACGCCGTCGGTGCAGGTCATGCCGGTGGTGAGGCCGCTGCCGGAGAGGAGATGGGCGATCAGTCGCACGGTGGTGGTCTTGCCGTTGGTGCCGGTCACCGCCACCACCGGGATGCGGCCGTCTTCACCTTCCGGGAACATGTCGGCGATCACCGCTTCGCCGACGGCGCGGCCCTTGCCGAAGGAGGGGGCCAGGTGCATGCGCAGGCCGGGCGCGGCATTTACCTCGACGATGGCGCCGCCCTGTTCCTCGAGCGGCTTCTGCATGGTGTCGCAGACGATGTCGACGCCGGCGATGTCGAGGCCGATCATCTGCGCCGCCGCCACGGCGCGCGCCGCGACGTCGGGATGCACGTCGTCGGTGACATCGGTGGCGGTGCCGCCGGTGGACAGATTGGCGTTGTTGCGCAGGACGACGCGGGTGCCTTGCGGCGGCACGGATTCGGCGTTCAGCCCTTGCAGGGCGAGCCGGGCGAGCGCAATGTCGTCGAAGCGGATTTTAGTCAGCGAGGTGGCGTGGCCGTCGCCGCGGCGCGGATCGCGGTTCACCTGCTCGACCAGTTGGCGCACGCTATGCGCGCCGTCGCCGATGACATGGGGCGGGTCGCGGCGCGCGGCGGCGACGAGTTTGTTGCCAACCACCAGCAGGCGGAAATCGTGGCCCGGCACGAAGCGCTCGACCATTACGCTCGATCCGTATTCGGCGGCGGTGGCGAAGGCTGCCGCCAGATGTTCGCGCGTCGTCACGTTGACCGTGACGCCCTTGCCCTGATTGCCGTCCTGCGGCTTGACCACCACCGCCGAGCCGATTTCCTGCATGGCGGCCCAGGCGTCGTCGGCGTCGACAACGGGACGGCCCTGCGGCACCGGCACGCCGGCGGCATCGAGCAAACGCTTGGTGAGTTGCTTGTCCTGGGCGATGGTTTCGGCGATGGCGCCGGTGCGGTCCATTTCCGCGGCCTGAATGCGGCGGCTGCAGCTGCCCCAGCCGAATTGCACCAGGCTGCCTTCGGTCAGGCGGCGGCAGGGAATGCCGCGCACGGCGGCGGCGTGGACGATGGAGCCGGTGCTCGGGCCCAGGCGCACGTCTTCGTCGAGTTCGCGCAATTGGGCGAGCGCAGCATCCAGATCGAAGGGCGCGTCCTCGATGGCGGCGCGGCAGAGTTGCTCGGCGAGGCGGATGGCGAGGCGGCCGACGGCTTCTTCGGAATATTCGACGACGACCTGGAAGACGCAGCGCTCGACGGTTTGCGTCACCCGCGAGAAGGTGACCGGGCAGCCGGCCTGCGCCTGCAGGCCGAGGGCGGCGAAGGCGAGGGCGTGGGCGACGGAGATCTCGCCCTCGTGGCCGATCGGCCGCATCGGGCCGATGTTCGGGAAGCGCGCGCGCAGGCGATCCTCGAAGCCGGGCAGTCCGCACACGGCGCACTCGGCATCGTTGCAGTTGATCACCGCTTCGATCGCGGTATGGCGGCTCCACAGGTTGGGACCGCGCAGGGCTCGAATTCTTGAGACTTCCATCGGAGGGTCTTTCGTAAAGTGTGGCTTGCGTTACTGGTTGGCCACCTTGCGGGGGCGGCTGCGCGCGGGCCGTTTGCCGTTGCGGTCCTGTTCGAAGGTCTCGATGCCGACGCGGATCATCTCGACCGGGATGCCGAGCGCCACGGCGGCGCCCACCGCCGCCAGCAGGCTGGCGACGCGTTCGCTGTCGGTGCCGTCCTTGTTTGTCGCGAAGACGGGCAGTTCCATGAAGGGCCCCTCGACGGCACCGGTCGCCAGCATGATGCGGCTCTCGCGCAGGTAGAGCGCGCGGCCGCCCCGGGCGCGATGCGCGACGATGGCCGGCAGTTCCTGTGCCAGGCCGTAGAAGATCACGTCGCCGTCGCACAGTTCGGCCATGCGCGCCACCAGCGGATCGGCGGCATTCAGCACGGCCGCGCCCTCGGGCAGGACGATGTCCACCTGGGTGCGCAGCACGTGGTAGAGCTGCTCGGCGTTGTGGATGTCGAAGCCGGCGAGCGACTCGGCACCCTCGGTGTCGGTGACGATGCCGACCTGGCAGCGGTCGTAGGCGATGCCCTCGCCGAGGATCATCGCCGCGCCGTTCTCGAACACTGCGGCGTCCACCGAGCGGTTGATGAGCAGGCGCTGGCCGGCAGCCCAATTGGCGCAGTCGCGCTTGTCCACCACGCGCTTGTCGAGAAAAAGGCCATCGCGACAGGCCAGGCCGACGTGCTTGCCGGTGAGTTGCAGCAGCCAGGACATGAGGCGCGCGGTCAGCGAAGTACCTTTCGAGCCGGCAATGCCGACAATCGGAATGCGGCCCTTGTCGCCGGCCGGGAACAGGCTGTCGACGATGGCCTGGCCGACCGGGCGCGGCTTGCCCTTGGCCGGCTTCAGGTGCATCAGCAGGCCCGGGCCGGCATTCACCTCGACGATGGCGCCGCGCTGTCCCTCCAGCGGGCGCGAGATGTCCTCGGCGACGATGTCGATGCCGGCAATGTCCAGGCCGACGACGCGCGCGGCGAGGGTGGCGGCTTCCGCCACGTCCGGGTGCACCTCGTCGGTGACGTCGTCGGCAAGGTTGCCGTAGCGGATGATCAGTACTTTTTTGCCGGCGGGCGGCACCGAATCGGCGTTGAAGCCCTGGCGCTTGAGTTCGAGTAGCACGGCGGGCTCGCGTTCGACGCGTATCGGCTCGAGCGGGAAGGACTCATCCTCGCCGCAGCGCGGGTCGGAATTGATCTGGCTCTCGATCAGCTCGACGATGGACGACTTGCCGTCCCCGACGACGGTTGCGGTTTCGCCGCGCGTGGCGGCGACCAGGCGGTTGCCCACCACCAGCAGGCGGTGCTCGACGCCGGGCACGTAGCGCTCGACCATCACCTCGCTGCCTTCCGCCAGCGCCACGTGGTAGGCAGCCTCGACTTGCTCGCGCAAAGTCAGTTCCAGCGAGACGCCGCGGGCATGATTGGCGTCGGTCGGCTTGACCGCCACCGGCAGGCCGATGTCCTCGGCTGCCTCCCAGGCGTCTTCCGGGCTGGTGACGATGCGGCCTTCGGGGATTGGCACGCCGCAGGAGGCGAGCAGGCTCTTGGTGAGGTCCTTGTCGCGCGAGATGCTTTCGGCGATGGCGGACGTCGAGTCGGTCTCGGCGGTCCAGATGCGGCGCTGGCGGGCGCCGTGGCCGAGCTGCACCAGGTTGCCTTCGTTGAGGCGGATGAAGGGGATGCCGCGTTCGGTGGCGCCATCCACGATGCTGTTGGTGCTGGGTCCGAGGCAGAGCTTGTCGGCCAGCTCGCGCAGCTTTTCGATCGTGCCCGGCACGTCGTAATGCGTGTCGTTGATGGCCGCCATCACGAGGTCGCGTCCGGCAGCGAGGCAGGCGCGGGTCACCTGTTCCTGGCGCGAGCGGACCACCACCTTGTAAATGCCGTGCTTCGAGGTCTGGCGTGCCTTGCCGAAGCCGGTGCGCTGGCCGGCGAGGTTCTGCAATTCGAGGGTGACGTGTTCGAGGATGTGGCCGGCCCAGGTGCCTTCGCGCAGGCGCTGCAGGAAGCCGCCGCGTTCGCCTTCGCTGCAGCGGTGCTCGATGAGGGAGGGCAGCCAGGCGGCGAGGCGCTCGTAGAAACCGGGAATCTTGTTGGAAGGCGCGTCTTCCAGGTCGCCGATGTCGACCCAGGCCTCGATGATCGGGCGGTAGGTCCAGATGTTCGGCCCGCGGAGCGGGGTGATGCGCAGGAATTCG
>JADFDL010000128.1 GCA_018262875.1 Rhodocyclaceae bacterium
CGCCCCCGGCCGGGGCGCCACTTTCTTCTTCACCCTGCCTTGAAGGCTGACGCACCTTTTCCCCCTCTCGGCACCCGCCACACTTTTCTTGCGGAATCAATCGATGGATGCTAGTTTGATACTTACTCCATGGCGCCGGGATTTGCCGTGAGCAGGAAAAAACCAAAAATAATGGTGCTGCTTGCTCTGCTGTTCCTGGCCAATCTGGCCGGCGCGGCGGATGGCAAACCGCTTGTTTTCGGCGTCCTCAACCAGCAAAGCCCGGCACTGACGGCGGAACGCTGGAATCCCATCCTGCACTATCTCGGCGTGGCGACGGGACTGACTTTTCAGTTGCGCATGGGGCGGACGGTGCAGGAAACCGATGCCATGATGGGGCGCGGCGAGTTCGACCTGGTCTACACCAATCACAACTTCCAGAGGGAATTCGACGGCGCCTACAAGGTCATCGCCCGCTGGAGCGGCGAGCCGATCCGCTGCGTCATCGCCGTGCCGGCCGACAGCCCGCTGCGGGCCCTGCAGTCGCTGCAGGGCCGCCGCGTCGCCTTTCCCTCGCGCGAAGCCTTTGTCGGCTACGCCGTGCCGAAGGTGGCGCTGAGCAGCGCCGGCGTCAGGGTGGAGGAAGTGTTCTCCGGCAACCAGGAAGGCGCGTTGGCGCAACTGAAGGCCCGCCAGGTGGAGGCCGCCGCGGTCAACTCGCGCTTTCTGCAGCAGTACGCCGAGCGGGAAGGCCTGCAGTACCGGGACCTCTATGTCTCCGAGCCCTTTCTCGAACTGCCGGTGATCGCACATTCGCGCCTGCCGCGCGACAAGGTCGAGGCCATCCGGCGCGCCCTCCTCGGCATGCGCCACGACGAGAAGGCTGGCGATCTGCTCCTCAAGCTGAAATTCTCCGGCTTCGAGGCGGCCGACGATCGTCAATACGACAACGTGCGGCGCACCTACCGGCTGATCGGCGAATGAAGCACACCCGTCTCCAGGCCCGCGTCCTGCTGCTGGCGATAGGCGTCATCCTCGCCATCTCCCTGCTCGACCTGGCGTCCACGGCCTACGTGCAGGTTCGCGATGCGGAAAAGCGCATGGCGGACCAGGCCCGCAGCATCGGCAGCGCCCTCGTCCCCTCGCTGCAGAACGATCTGGTGGTGGGCGATCTGGCAACCGCTCAGCAGACCCTGGACCGGGTGCAGCGCCATGCGGCCTTCAAGCGGCTCGACCTGCTCGACGCGGCCTCGGGCAGGGTGCTACTGGCGGGACGGCAAGCGGAGGATGCAGCGGGGGAAAACGGCGTACCGGGCTGGTTTGCCGGACTGATCGATATCCGGCCTCCCCCCTTGAGCATCCCGATTCAGGCCGGCGGCGTCCAGTACGGCGTGCTGCTGGTGGAGCCTTCGCCGGTCCTGCTCGAACGCGACCTGTGGCGCCATCTTTGGCTGGCCGCGCTGCTTTCGCTCATCACCCTGGCCGTGGTGCTGCCCCTGTTCATCCTGACGCTGCGCGGCGGACTCAAGCCCCTGCGGGAACTGGCCGCCAGCGCCAGGAAATTCGGCGCCGGCGACTATACCCGCCGCGCACCCGACTCCACGGTGCGCGAAATCGCGCAGACGGCGCGCGCCTTCAACCTCATGGCCGACAATATCCAGACCCTGCTCGGCCAGTTGCGCGCCAGCAACGCCACCAATCGCCGTCTGGCCGTCATCGTCGAGCAATCGGGTGAAATCATCCTCACCCTCAACAACGCAGGCATCATTACAAGCTGGAACGATGGCGCCCGCCGTACACTCGGCTACACGGCGGAAGAAGCCATCGAGCGGAACATCGCCTTCCTGCTGCCGGAACCCAGCGAAGACGAAACCGGCCTGCTGGCCCGGCCGTTCCCGGACGCCCGGCATGGCGAGCGCCCTGAGACGCGCTTTCGCACCAGAGACGGCCGCATACGGGATATCGTCCTCGGCCTCGCCCCCCTGATGGGCGAAGACGGCCAGCGCATCGGCCTGATCTGCATCGGCCGCGATTTCAGCGAGCGCAAGCGGGCCCAGGACGAAATCCGCCGCATCAACGCCGAGCTCGAACAGCGCGTGCAGGAACGCACCGCCGAACTCGAAGCCGCCAACCAGGAACTGGAGGCCTTCAGCTATACGGTCTCGCATGACCTGCGCGCCCCGCTGCGGGCAATGAACGGATTCAGCAAGCTGGTGGAAGAGGACGCCGGCGACGCCCTCAGCGAACAGTCCCGCCACATGCTGCGGCGCATCCACGCGGCCAGCGTCAAAATGGAACACCTCATCGAAGAACTCCTCAAGCTGGCCCGCCTCGGCCGCCAGGAACTTCAGCGCGACGACGCCAATCTGTCCCGCATCGCCGAAGAAATCCACGCCGACCTGGCCGAGACGCAGCCCGAGCGCAGGATCTCCTGGCACATCGAGCCGGGTTTGACCGCCCGCGCCGATCGCGTGCTGATCAAGTCGGCGCTCGACAACCTGCTGCGCAATGCCTGGAAGTTCACCTCGAAACGCGAAGACGCGGAGATCTCGTTCACGTCATCGAAGCAGGGGAACGAAACCGTCTACTGCGTTCGCGACAACGGCGCCGGCTTCAATCCGGCCTGTGCCGACAAGCTGTTCCTGCCCTTTCAGCGCCTGCACAAGGCCGAGCAGTTCGAAGGCACCGGCATCGGCCTCGCCACGGTGCATCGCATCGTCAAGCGCCACGGCGGCCGCATCTGGGCGGAAGGCGCCGTCGACGAAGGCGCCGCCTTCTGGTTCACGCTGCCGTGAAAGCGGGTGACGGCAACGGCGCCCCCCAGCGCTGCGGCTGGTGCGGCGACGATCCGCTTTACGTGAACTACCACGACACCGAATGGGGCGTGCCGGTGCACGACGACCGCCGGCTCTTCGAATTCCTCATCCTCGAAGGCGCCCAGGCCGGATTGTCCTGGATCACCATCCTGCGAAAACGCGAGAACTACCGCCGCGCCTTCGACAACTTCGACGCCGCGAAGATCGCCCGCTACGGCCGGCACCAGGTCGCGCGCCTGCTGGGCGATGCCGGCATCGTGCGCAACCGGCTGAAGATCGAGGCGGCGATCAACAACGCGCAGCGCTTTCTCGAGGTGCAGGCGGCCTTCGGCAGCTTCGACGACTATATCTGGCGCTTCGTCGATGGGCAGCCGATTATCAACCGCTGGAAATCGCTGAAGCAGGTTCCGGCCAGCACCCGCGAATCCGATGCCCTGAGCGAGGACCTCAAGGCGCGCGGCTTCAAATTCGTCGGCTCCACCATCTGCTATGCCCACATGCAGGCCACCGGCATGGTCAACGACCATCTCGCAAGCTGCTTCCGGCATGCCGAAATTGGCCGTAGAATGAAGTCATGAGTGCATGGTCCTGTCCCCACGACCTGAACGGCATCTGCCAACTGGTGAGCGGCGCCGCCTGCGATCCCGGCATGCGCGGTTGCGTGCTGCACGGCAAGGTGCGTTTCGCCAGCGAAGAGAGGAACGCGCCACGCAAGCCCGTCAAGGCCAGTCAGTCGCCGAACGCCGCCCCGGCAACCCCGAAGCGCCGTTTGCCGATATGACTTTCGACATAACCCCCCCCCCAAGTAAAGCTCAAGATCCACCCCCGCTTGCCGTAATGCATTCAGACGGCAAGAGTGAAGAGGGATGCCTCCATGACCGCGCGGCAGCCAATAGTCAACAAGAATCAGGAAGACAGCAAACTGGACTTCTCCGTCCGCCTGATGGAGCACCTGGTCGTGCCCACCTTCGTCCTCGATGCCGACTGCCGCGTCCTCATCTGGAACCGGGCCTGCGAACGCCTCACCGGCCTCAAGGCCAGCGAGGTCATCGGCACCCGCGAACACTGGCGCGGCTTCTATGAAGAACCGCGTCCCTGCCTGGCCGACCTGATCGCCCAGGGTCGCACGTCTGAAATCGACGCCCTTTACGCCGACCACGATCATGCCGGCGAGGAGGCCATCACCGCGCACGGCCGCCGCGCAGAAAACTGGTGCGTCATGCCGCAGGTCGGCACGCGGCTGTATCTGGCCATCGACGCCGGCCCCATCTACGACGAAGCCGGCAAGCTCGTCGCCGTGGTGGAGACCCTGCGTGACATGTCGGCGCAGAAGCGGGCACAGGAGGAACTGGAACGGCTGGCCACGCGCGACGGCCTCACCAGCGTCGCCAATCGCCGCAGTTTCGACGAAACGCTGAACACGGAATGGCGGCGCGCCTCGCGCGAATCGCGCGCGCTTTCCCTGCTCATGATCGACGTCGATTACTTCAAGCCCTACAACGACACCTACGGTCACCAGAGCGGCGACGACTGCCTGCGGCAGATCGCCGCAGCCATGACCGGGGTGGTCAAGCGCGCCAGCGATTGCGTCGCCCGCTACGGCGGCGAGGAATTCTCCATCCTGATGCCGGCCACCGAGCTGGGAGGCGCCCGCATCGTCGCCGAGCGCATCCGCGCCGCGGTCGAGGCATTGCGCCTGCCGCACAGCGGTTCCGCTGTCGCCGAACACGTCACTGTCAGCATCGGCGTAGCCTGCATGCACATCGCTGCGGGCGGCGAACCGGCGGCCCAACTGATCGCGGCCGCCGATGCCGCCCTGTACCGCGCCAAGCACGCGGGGCGCAATCGCATCGAATTGGCCGAGACGCCGGTCTAGGGTCTTAGACTCTGCCCACCCGGAGCGCCGTCAGGATCGCCGCCCCCTGCAGCAACGCCACGCCGACCAGCACCGCGCCGAAACGGCCGCCGTCCATGAGCGGGCCGAACAGCAGCGGAGAGATCGCCAGCCCGACATCCAGTCCGGAATAGACAAAGCCATAGATGCGGCCGAATGCCTGCTGGCCGAAGCGCGCCGTCGCGGCGCGGCGCACCAGCAAGTCGCGCGAGGGCCCGGCGATGCCGCCGCAGAAGCCCATGACGCCCATCGCCGGCAGGACGCTCCATGACGGCAGCACGCCGCTGGCGATCACCATCGCAACCGCCGCCGCTGCGGCCAGCGCCGCCGCGATCTGCCGGTCGTGCGCGCCGCTGCGCGAGGCCAGCACGCCGCCGGCGGCGATGCCGACCGCTCCGCCCAGCAAAAAGGCCGTCAGCGTCGCCGCCGCTGCGGCCAAAGAGAGGCCATATATCTCGTGCATCACCGGCGTGGCGTAATTCTGCAGCGCGCCGAAAGCCGCGGTGACCACCAGGAAAAAGCAGAAGCACATCCACACCGCGCCGACGCCGAGAAAACCGAAGGTCGACGCCGTCCCGGCGGGACTGACTTTTGCGCCCGCACTTGCATCCATGGCATTTGCCGCAATCCCGGACAAATCGGTCGCCTCACGCCGCAGCCAGATCACCAGCCAGGCGGCGGCACCCAGGCCGGCCGCGCCGAGCGCCGCCATCCGCCAGCTCGCTGCGGCGGCGATGCCGGCGAGGAATACCGGGGCGATCGCCCAGCCGAGATTGCCCGACAGGCCGTGCATCGAGAA
>JADFDL010000012.1 GCA_018262875.1 Rhodocyclaceae bacterium
AACTGCAATTGCGTATAGACGGGGGTTGCGGCCGGGATGAAATACGGTTCGGCAAGTTGTTCGCGCAGGCATTCCTTGTCCATGCTGCCTTCCAGAAGCGTTGCCAGCAAGCGACGCTGGTGCAGGATGCCGATGATGATATTCAGATCGTTTTCAAAGACCGGCAGGCGCGTATGGTAGCTGGTAGCCAGTTGCTGGCGAATCTCATCGATGGGGGCGGCAATATCGATTGCCTCGATTATGCCGCGCGGAATCATGATGTCCTCGACCGTGATGTTTTCCAGATCGAAAAGATTCAGCAGGATGGACTGGTGCTGATGGGGGATGAAATGCCCCGCCTCCAGAACCAGCGTGCGCAATTCCTCCGGTGAAAGTTGCGGCACCTCTCCACTGCCCTTGGGCTTCAGGTGCGTCATGATGAGCAGGGATTCGACGAAGAGATTCACGAACCACACCACGGGCTGGAACAGACGCAGCAGGGGAGCGAGCAGGAAGCTGACCGCCGGGGCGAGCCGGTCGGCATTGCCCGCGCCGACCACTTTCGGCGTGATCTCGGCAAAAACCAGGATCAGGAAAGTGACGAACAGGGTTCCGGCGCCGAGGGCCCAGTCTTCCTCGCCGAAAAGCTGGATCACAATGACGCTGACCAGCGTGGCTGCTGCGGCGTTGATCAGGTTGTTGAAGAGCAGGATGACGCCGAGCAGCTTGTCTGTCCGGGCCAGCAGGTCAAGTGCCAGTCGTGCGCCGCGATGCCCCCCCTGCGCCAGATGCCGCAACCGATAACGGTTGGCCGCCATCATGGCGGTTTCGGCCAGAGAGAAAAAGCCGGCAATGACGAGGAGGACGGCCAGCGCTGCAAATTGCGCTGAAAGGGGAACGTCAGTCAAGCGGCGGATTCAGGCAATGCGGAGCAGCCAGTATCGCGGCGAGACAGATGCCTGTCAACCGGCGCGGCCGAGTACGACTTCCAGCACGAAGCGGCTTCCCACATAGGCAAAGAGCAGCGCAACAAAACCGGCCAGCGTCCAGTGCAAAGCCTTGCGGCCGCGCCAGCCCCAAGCGTGGCGTCCGACCAGCAGGGCAGCGAATATCATCCAGGAAATAATGGAGAAAAGCGTTTTGTGGTTGAAAGTGAGCGCCTTGCCGAATACTTCCTCGGAGAAGACGATGCCCGAAACCAGAGTCAAGGTGAGCAGGACGAAGGCGATGGCGATGAGCCGGAACAGCAACGATTCCATCGTCAGCAAGGGGGGGAGGCTGGCGAGGGGTCGCGTCAATTCTCCTCGGTGCAGGCGCCGTTCGGCGATCGCCATGATAATGGCGTGGAGTGCGGCCAGGGTGAACAGGCTGTAGGCCACCATGGCTATGAAAAAGTGGGCGCGGAACATGGCCGAGGTGACGTTGGCCAGCAAGTGCTGGCCGGGAAACAGGCCCGGCAGGAGCGAGCATACGGCTGCCAGGGGCAGGACCAAGGGTTGCAGGCCCTCCAGCCGCGCGTAGAAGCTCTCCACCCAGTAGATCAGTACGGCGAGCCAGAGCATAAGCGAGAGCGCTGCGGAGAAGCCGAAGCGCATGCCATCGCCCCCGAACAGTTCCCCATAGAGCACGTCCCCATGCAGCAGCAGGACAACGGCGAGCGCAAGCCTTTCCCAGGGGAGTATTCCCTGCGGCGCCTTGGCCGCGCTCTGCACCCAGCGCGTGCGCCAGAAATGAAAGCCGAGAAGGGCGTACAGTGAAGCGGGAAGCAGATGCGGTAAAATCCCTTGCATATCGCAAGTCTACATCCTTCCCGGAGCAATCGGAACATCATGCTGGACAATCTGACGCAGCGCCTCTCCCGCGTCGTTAGGACGCTGCGCGGCCAGGCGCGCCTGACGGAAGACAACATTTCGGATGCTTTGCGCGAAGTGCGGATGGCCCTGCTGGAAGCCGATGTCGCGCTGCCGGTGGTCAGGGAACTGGTTGCCCGCATCAAGGAAAAAGCGGTTGGCCAGGAGGTGATCGGCAGTCTCACGCCCGGCCAAGCTTTGGTGGGCGTCGTGCACCGCGAACTCGCCGAACTGATGGGCGGTGCGCACAGCGGCCTCAATCTCGCCGTGCAGCCGCCGGCGGTCATCCTGATGGCTGGTCTGCAGGGCGCCGGCAAGACGACGACGACCGGCAAGCTGGGCAAGCTCCTCCGGGAGCGCATGAAGAAGAAGGTGCTCGCGGTCAGCGCCGACGTATACCGGCCGGCGGCGATCCAGCAGCTGAAGCTGGTTGCCGAGCAGGCCGGCATCGACTTCTTCCCCACGCAGGTCAGTGACAAGCCGGCCGCCATAGCGGCGTCCGCGCTCGATTTCGCCAGGAAGCATTACTACGACGTGGTGTTGTTCGATACCGCCGGCCGGCTCGCCATCGACGAGGCCATGATGCGGGAGGTGGCGGAGTTGCACGCGGCACTGCAACCTGTCGAAACCCTCTTCGTGGTAGATGCCATGCTGGGCCAGGATGCGGTGAATACCGCGCGCGCCTTCAATGAGGCCCTGCCCCTTACCGGAATCATTCTCACCAAGCTCGATGGCGACGCACGCGGCGGCGCGGCGCTTTCCGTTCGCCATGTCACCGGCAAGCCGCTCAAATTCGCCGGCGTAGGCGAAAAACTCACCGGCCTTGAGGAATTCCACCCCGAGCGCATGGCGTCACGCATTCTCGGCATGGGTGACGTCCTCGGTCTCATCGAAGAGGCACAGCGCGGCGTCGACCAGGAAAAGGCACAGGAATTCGCCCAGAAGCTGAAAGCCGGCAAGGGCTTCGACCTGAATGACTTCAAGGAGCAGATCGGCCAGATGCGCAAGATGGGCGGCATGGCCGGTCTGCTCGACAAGCTGCCGGCCCAGTTCGCCCAGGCCGCGCAGCAGGCCGGTTCCCAGGTCGAAGACAAGGCCGTCCGCCGCCTCGAAGGGATCATCAATTCCATGACGCCACTGGAACGGGTCAAGCCGGAACTCATCAAGGCGTCGCGCAAGCGGCGGATTGCCACGGGCGCCGGCGTGCAGGTGCAGGAGGTCAACCGCCTGCTCAACCAGTTCGAGCAGACGCAGAAGATGATGAAGCAGTTCTCCAGGGGCGGGCTGCAGAAAATGATGCGCGGCATGAAGGGCATGCTGCCGGGAATGCGCTGAGTGCGCCATTCGCCGTATTGCGGAGACTGACTTTTTCGGAAAGCGCTTACGGCTTGAGTGCGCTCCGGGGGGAGTAGTGCCACTGTTTTTCCCAGACAGCGCGCACGGCATCCGGATATTCCGCTCGCCCCAGACTGCCATTGTAGCGACCCAGCGCCCGGAACAGGTCTCCCTTTTCGATCTCCAGGTAGTGCTTGAGAATGGTGCAGCCGTAGCGCAGATTCATTCTCAGATGGAACAGGTTGTCGCTTCTGCCGCCGATCAGCTTGACCCAGAATGGCATGACCTGCATGTAACCGCGGGCGCCCGCTGACGACACCGCGTACTTCTTGAAACCGCTTTCGACCTGGATCAGTCCGAGCACCAGTTGCGGGTCGAGTCCGGCGCGCGTGGCCTCGTAATGCACCGCGCGCAGGAACTCCAGCCGGTTTTCCTGGTTGGGCATGCGCCTGGCGAGCCGCCCCGACATCTCTTCCAGCCAGTTGACGGCTTCGAGCGGGTTCCGAAAGGAGCTGCCTGGCGGCCGGCGATCGGACACTGCCGCATGCAGCGCCGCCTGGACGCTGGCGGCCAGCGGCTCGTACTTCTGCGCACCGGCGCAGGCGGATCCGCTGACAAGCAGCAGGGCGAGAAGGATGAAACCCTGCTTCACGCGCTCAGGCGGCCGCGCACGAAGCTGCCGATTTCGGCAAGAGGCACCTTGACCGCCGCGGCATCGCGCCGCTCCTGATACTCCACCGCGCCTTCCTTGAGACCGCGTTCGCCGATGGTGACGCGATGCGGCACGCCGATCAGTTCCAGGTCAGCGAACATGACGCCGGGGCGCTCGTCCCGGTCATCCAGCAGCACGTCAAGACCGGCGGCCTTCAGTTCGGCGTACAGCACATTGGCGGCGTCCCGCACGGACTGACTTTTGCCGTAGCCGACCGGAGCAATGACGACGTCGAAAGGGGCGATGGCGCGCGGGAAGACGATGCCGCGCTCGTCATGGCTCTGCTCGATGGCGGCGCCGACAATGCGTGTGACGCCAATACCATAGCAACCCATTTCCATCACGCGCGGCTGTCCGGACTCGTCGAGGAAGGTCGCCTGCATCGCTTCCGAATACTTGGTTCGCAACTGGAAAATATGCCCCACCTCGATGCCGCGGCAGATCGACAGGTGGCCCTTGCCGTCCGGGCTGGGGTCGCCTTCGACGACATTGCGGATGTCGAACACATAGTCCGGTTCGCGCAGGTCGCGCCCCCAATTCACCCCCATCAGATGATAGCCCGCCTCGTTGGCGCCGCAGACGAAATCGCTCATCTGCGCCACGGTGCGGTCGGCGATGACCGGGATGTCCTGCGCGATGCCAACCGGGCCGATGTAGCCGGGCCGGCATCCCAGGAAGCGCTCGACCTCCTCGTCGTTGGCAAAGCGGAAGGGGTTGAGGAAGGGCAGCTTGCTCGCCTTGATTTCATTGAGGGTGTGGTCGCCGCGCAAGAGCAACAGGAAGAACTGCTCTTCGTGCATGACGGCAATGGCTTTCACGGTCTTTGTCGCGGGGAGCTTGAGCAGTTCTGCCACATCCTCGCAGCGGATCTTGCCTGGCGTGGCGACCTTTTTCATCTGCTCGACATGTCCGTTGCGTGGCGAAGCCGGGGCCAGTCCTTCCGCCAGCTCAACATTGGCGGCGAAATCCGAGTCCGGACAAAAGGCGATGGCATCCTCGCCGGAATCCGCCAGGACATGAAACTCGTGCGAGCCGGTGCCGCCGATGGATCCGGTATCGGCCGCCACCGCGCGGAAACTCAGGCCCAGGCGGGTGAAGATGCGCGTGTAGGTGTCGTGCATGTTCCGATACTCGCGCTGCAAGTCCTCATAACTGGCGTGGAAGGAATAACCGTCCTTCATGAGGAACTCGCGGCCGCGCATGACGCCGAAACGGGGCCGGATTTCGTCGCGGAACTTGGTTTGAACCTGATAAAGATGCAGTGGCAACTGGCGGTAGCTCTTGATCTCGCGCCGCGCGACGTCGGTGATGACTTCCTCGTGCGTTGGCCCGATGACGAAGTCGCGCTGATGGCGATCCTTGAAGCGCAGCAGTTCCGGCCCGTACATTTCCCAGCGGCCCGTCTCCTGCCACAACTCCGCCGGGACGACTGCCGGCATGAGCAGTTCGATGGCGCCGGCGCGATTCATTTCCTCGCGGATGATGTTTTCGACCTTGCGCAGGACGCGCAAGCCGAGCGGCATCCAGGTGTAGATGCCTCCCGCCAGCCGCTTGATCAGGCCGGCGCGCAACATGAGCTTGTGGCTGACGATCTCCGCGTCGGAGGGAGCCTCCTTGAGCGTGGCGAGGAAGAATTGCGTGGCGCGCATGGTCGTTGGATGGGGAAAAGAGCGAATTTTACCGTAGTACGCCGGCTCCCATATGGGTTGTGCCCGCTGCTTTCAATCGAGGGTGAATTGTGGAAAAATGAACCCAGTTCAATTTTGATGGGTAGCAATCATGCTCGACCGTGAAGGCTATCGCCCTAACGTCGGCATCATCCTGGTTAACGGCAGGAACGAGGTATTCTGGGGTAAGCGCATACGAGAGCATTCCTGGCAGTTCCCGCAGGGCGGGATCAAGCACGGCGAGTCGCCCGAGCAGGCGATGTACCGTGAGCTGCAAGAGGAAATCGGCCTGAGGCAGGAGCATGTCAGGATTCTCGGGCGCACGCGGGACTGGTTGCGTTATGAGGTGCCGAAGCAGTGGATTCGGCGTGAATGGCGCAACACCTATCGTGGCCAGAAGCAGATCTGGTTCATGCTGCGTTTGACCGGGCGGGATACCGATGTCTCGTTGCGCGCCAGCGATCACCCGGAGTTCGACGCCTGGCGCTGGAGCGACTACTGGGTGCCGCTTGATGCCGTGATCGAGTTCAAGCGTGGGGTGTACCAGCAGGCGCTGATTGAGCTGTCCCGCTTCGCCTTTCGTCATCCGGCGGATCGGCAGCCCAAGTGGGCGGCTTCTATGACTCCCTCCAAGCCTGAAGGGGCGGTGGCCGATTCAGGCAGCTAATGCTGCAAACCGGTAGTTGGGCATGGCGGTCAACGCTGTCCGAATTGCCTCGACCTTTGCCGAAATCGAAGCGGCCGCTGCTCACTGAGGAGGCTGACTATCACGGTGTATCATCCCCCGCATACGTTTCCTGGCCAGGGTGGGCGAAAAGGCTTGCCTGGTCATCATCTGGAGCACTTGCGGACATGCATGAAAGAAAGGCGTTATTGCTTGTCGCTGGTTTCCTGGCGCTGGCCGGGCCGGCAGCAGGGCAGCGATACTACGGGGACAAGAAATACGGCGAGTATTACGAAGAGGAAAAGATGTGGGTTGAACAGGAAGCCAGTCTTCCCGACTATCCGCATGCGCAAAATCTGATCGAATTCGATGTGGGCGCCGCAACAAGCAATCGATACTACGTTGACGGCTCGACGCTGAGCGTCGGCGTGGATGGCGTAGTTCGCTATGTGGTGGTCGTTAAAGCTTCAGGTGGGGCTACCAACGTCAATTTCGAGGGCATCCGATGCGGCGCCAAGGAACGCAAGCTTTACGCGGTCGGCCGTAGCGACAATTCGTGGGGGAAATCGCGCACCCAGGCATGGGAGTCGATCAAGCCGGGCAGCTATCGGGCCGTGCTCTACAAGGAGTATTTCTGCCCAAGGAATACAGTCATTTTCAAGGCGGATGAGGGCGTGGATGCCCTCAGGCGCGGAGGCCATCCTGAGGCCAGATAAAGTTCAGCATTTGCCGCCGCGCTTGCGGGAATATTCCGTTCATCCATGCCACTCGGTGCATGGCGATGATTGACCGGCTGATTATTGAATTCGACAAAGCGCTGCGAGCGGTATTCGCGCCAGGGCGCAGTGTCCGTGCCATGCCGGGAGGCGACCTGCCCGAGCCCGAGCTTGCCGAAATTGAGAAGCAACATGTAGCAGCCTTGATGCGGGTGAATCACTGCGGAGAGATCTGCGCCCAGGCCCTGTATCAGGGGCAGGCTTTGGCTTCCCGGGATCCTACGATTAGTGCCGCGTTGCGTCATGCTGCCACAGAGGAAAGTGAACATCTGGCATGGACGGAACGCCGCTTGGGCGAACTGGGGGGGAGGAAAAGCCTGTTGAATCCGCTTTGGTATTCGGGATCCCTGTGCTTAGGCTTGTTGGCAGGCAAGTTGGGGGATGCCTGGAATCTGGGCTTTCTGGCTGAAACGGAACGCCAGGTTGAGGCGCATCTGAATGGTCATTTGCAGCGACTTCCGGAAACGGACAGGAAATCATGGGCTGTCATCGAGCAAATGAAGATCGATGAAGTGGGCCACGCGCGAACCGCGGAACGGCTGGGCGCCCATGAATTGCCCGGGGTGGTCAGGCAGGCCATGCGATTTGCCTCGGGCGTGATGACTTGCACGGCCTACTGGATATGACTACGTCTCGACGATTTCCCAGTCGTGGGTGATGGCCGCGGTTTTGCCCAGCATGATCGAGGCGGAGCAATACTTTTCGGCAGAAAGCCGAATGGCGCGTTCCACCGATTCCGCTTTCAGACCCTTGCCCCGCACCGTGAAGTGAAAATGAATTTTGGTGAATATCTTCGGGTCATTCTCAGCGCGTTCGGCCTTTAGGCTTACCTCGCAGCCCGTGACATCCTGGCGGCTTCTCTTGAGGATCAGCACGACATCGTAAGCGGCGCACCCTCCTGTTCCCGCCAGAACCAACTCCATCGGGCGAGGGGCAAGATTGTTGCCGCCGCCTTCCGGTGCGCCATCCATGACCGCGACATGACCACTACCCGTGCGCGCGGCAAAGGCCATGCCGCTCAATCCCAACCACTGGACAGTGCATTCCATAACCGTATTCCTTGCAAATGAATTGACGTTTCGTGCCGGGATTCTAGCTCTGTCTTAAAACCCATACGAAATTAGCGAAGAAATACTCATTGTGCGTCGCAACAATAAAAAGTACATTACTCATTCATGATATTTCAGATGCTATTCAAGAAATGGTAGAGCCTATCTGATTATGTGAATAATCCTATATATCACATATAGTTGATTACTAATTAAGACGCCTAATCAAATAATGTGCAATGCACAAAAAAATCTTGCATTGCACAAATATTTCTGCCACACTGCAGACAGTTGGGACGTAAGGTGGATTTTCGGCGTTCCGGGTTTTTTGTCTCCTCCACCCTCCTCCTTTGGAGTGGATTTAGCGCGATCCTTTAAGGAACGCGCTTTTTTTTCGTTTGATTCGCATGAGCAGACTACCTTTGGCGAGGCGTTACAAGTAGATGTGTAGCGCTGCACGTTTGACATGTCAGTTCGAACTGCAATACAATGCGCGGCTTTCCGTATTACGCAGTTAGCCGTAGAGGAAACCCCATGAAAACATTTTCCGCCAAGCCGCATGAAGTCAAGCGCGACTGGTTAGTCGTCGATGCGACAGACAAGGTGCTCGGTCGCTTGGCCACCGTGATTGCTCGCCACCTTCGCGGCAAGCACAAACCCGAGTTCACGCCACATGTTGATACTGGCGACTATATCGTCGTTGTAAATGTGGAGAAGTTGCGTGTAACCGGCGCCAAAGCCGAGCAGAAAGTGTATTACCGTCATTCGGGCTATCCCGGAGGCGTCTATGAGGACACGTTCGCGAAACTGCAACAGCGTGCGCCTGTTCGTGTTCTGGAGAAGGCCGTCAAGGGCATGTTGCCGAAAGGTCCGCTTGGCTACGCCATGATCAAGAAACTGAAGGTCTATGCTGGCGGCGATCATCCGCACGTTGCCCAGCAACCCAAGTCGCTGGAGATTTAATGAATGGCTGCTAATTTCTATTACGGTACCGGCCGGCGCAAGACCGCTGTTGCACGCGTTTTCATGAAAGCCGGAAGTGGCAAGTTTGTTGTGAACGACAAGCCGCTCGACGAATTTTTCTCCCGTGAGACCGGTCGCATGGTCGTGCGTCAGCCGCTCGAACTGACGCAACATATCGGCACTTTCGATATTTTGGTGAACGTATCCGGCGGAGGCGAGTCCGGCCAGGCTGGCGCCGTGCGGCACGGCATTACTCGTGCGCTGATCGAATACGATGCGACTTTGAAACCCACGCTTTCCAATGCGGGTTTCGTCACGCGCGACGCACGCGAGGTAGAGCGCAAGAAGGTCGGCTTTCACAAGGCGCGCCGTCGTAAGCAATTCTCCAAGCGTTGAGCAAGTTCGGAGCAATGAAAAAAGCCGCCGCCGGGCGGCTTTTTCGTCTATGGTGCTCTCGTTGCGCGATCCGGAAATCGTGCATTACCATAGCCCTTTGGAATGGAGAAATTAATGATCAAAGTCGGCATAGTCGGCGGTACCGGCTATACGGGCGTGGAGCTGTTGCGTTTGCTGGCACAGCACCCGCACGTCGAATTGCGCGCCATTACATCGCGAGGCGATGCCGGCAGGGCGGTCGCGGACATGTTCCCCAGTCTGCGTGGGCGGATTGCTTTGAGTTTCGCCGACCCCAAGGCGGCTGACCTGGAGGCTTGCGATCTTGTCTTCTTTGCCACGCCGAATGGCATCGCCATGGGCCAGGCCAGAGCGCTTCTCGATGCCGGGGTGCGCGTGATCGATCTGGCAGCCGATTTCCGGATCAAGGATATCGCTGTATGGGAGAAATGGTACGGCATGAAGCACGCCGCACCGGAACTTGTCTCCGAGGCCGTATATGGCTTGCCGGAAGCCAACCGTGCGCAAATCAGGCCAGCACGTTTGGTGGCCAACCCGGGCTGCTACCCGACCGCAGTTCAGTTGGGATTCCTGCCATTGGTCGAGTCCGGCTTGGTGGACGGGGATCACTTGATAGCCGACGCGAAATCCGGCGTATCTGGGGCCGGTCGCAAGGCGGAGGTACATAGTCTTTTTTCGGAGACATCCGACAGTTTCAAGGCCTATGGGGTGCCTGGTCATCGCCACCTGCCCGAGATCCGCCAAGGATTGTCCATTGCCGCTGGCAAAGCAGTTGGCTTGACCTTTGTGCCGCATCTGACGCCGATGATCCGCGGCATCCACGCCACGCTATATGCCCGGGTAACACGGGAGGCGGATTTCCAGGCGCTATATGAATCGCGCTATAAGGAAGAGCCTTTCGTGGATGTGCTGCCTTTCGCCAGCCACCCGGATACACGCTCGGTACGGGCAGCCAACATTTGCAGGATTGCCCTGCACCGGCCGCAAGGTGGAGATACGCTAGTCGTCCTGTCGGTGATTGACAATCTGGTCAAGGGTGCGGCTGGTCAAGCCGTGCAGAACATGAATATCATGTTCGGGTTCGACGAATGCGCGGGTCTTACACAGATTCCCGTCTTGCCGTGACGATGCGGCGGCTGCGCAGCCGTTTCGGTATTTCAGCCCCCAAAGTGGCAGTGCGCACTCACATTCCATGGTATTGGCGTGTGCTGGCGACGATTGCCGTTCTGTCTATCTCTATTGCGTTTGCCGGATGGGTCTATGATGCGGGTCGCAAAATTGCCGGTTTCGACAAGCGCGAGACGGAACAGGAGATGACAATGCTTCGAGACCGCGTTGCAGAACTGGAGCTGGAAGCCGCCAAATTACGTGCCCTTACGAATGCGGGTGAAAGTACCGTGCAGATCGAGCGGACGACGCAGCAGCAGTTGAGTCGCCAAGTCAAAGCACTGGAACAGGAAAATGGTCGGCTGAAGGAAGATCTGGCCTTCTTTGAAAATTTGGCCGTTGCAGAAGGAAAGGAGGCAGGTTTCACCATCAATCGGCTTCGTGTCGAGCCAAACGGGAATCCAGAGCATTACCGATATCGGTTGCTTGCCGCGGCGCAGGGAGGGAAAAAAGATCGCGAATTTCGAGGAAGCATTCAGCTTGTGATCAGTCTGCAGCAGGGAGGTAAAAGTGCTATGATGGTTTTGCCTGCACAAAACGACCCCGGCAGGCAAAGATTCGATATAAATTTCAAGCACTTTCAGCGCGTGGATGGGACTTTTCAAGTCCCCGTAGGCGCGCGAGTCACGAGTGTCGAAGCACGCCTGGTTCAGGACGGCGTGACGCGAGCATCGCAGGCAGTCGTGCTATAAAGAGGAGGCATGCCATGTTTCTCAAAAGGGACAAATCCAGCAAACCGCAAAGCCGGATCGATAGCCTGATCGGGGCTGGCACCAAAATCGAAGGGGATGTGACATTTGTTGGCGGGCTCCGCGTAGATGGCGAGGTAAAGGGCAATGTCCGCTCGACGGGTGAGGATGGTGGCACGCTGGTGGTTAGTGAGCATGCCCGGATCGAGGGGGAAATCCATGTTTCCCATCAGGTTATAAACGGTACGATCATTGGCCCGATTTATTCAAGCGAATTTCTTGAACTTCAGCCTCGGGCTCGCGTCACAGGTGATGTCCAGTACAACAGCCTCGAAATGCATTTGGGCGCCATCGTTCAGGGTAGGCTGGTACATCAGGGTGGCACTGGTAAGGCAGTAGAGCTCAAGCTGGCCTCCAGCAATTGACGGGATCGTTGCCAGCTCATATATTGTTCGGATATTTACTAGTTTTCAGGAGTTTTCAATGAACGCTGTCACTGAAATGTCGCTACTGAACTTCACCGATAATGCCGCCAACAAGGTGCGCGAACTGATCGTCGAGGAGGGTAACGCCGAACTCAAATTGCGCGTATTTGTGACGGGCGGCGGTTGCTCCGGCTTCCAGTACGGGTTTACCTTTGACGAGGTGCAAAACGAGGACGATACCGTGATGCAGAAAAACGGGGTGACGCTGCTGATCGATCCGATGAGTTACCAGTACCTCGTCGGGGCGGAAATCGATTACACCGAAGGGCTGGAGGGTGCGCAGTTCGTCATCAAGAACCCGAACGCGACTTCGACCTGCGGTTGCGGATCGTCTTTCAACGCATAATCCAGGGTTTTCGGATGTAAATCGGGGAGCTAGGCTCCCCATCTTCCTTTAGTGCGGGTAGATTGCTCCCAAGATGCGCGCTCCCTTGGCCCCGGTGACTGAGGGCAGATTGCCGGGCAGGCCGTGCAGAGTTTGTCTTGCCAGCCAGGCAAATGCCAAGGCTTCCACCCAGTCCGCCTCGATCCCCAGTATATCGCTCGTCTGAATTCGGGTTCGCGGTAAAAGCGCGGACAAACGCCTTAACAACATTTCGTTGTGAGCCCCCCCGCCGCAGACGGCAAGTTCCTCTGGCTTACCGCACCAGCGTTCGATAGCTGATGCAATGGATCTTGCGCTGAGTTCGAGCAGCGTGGCTTGGACGTCCTCCGCCGGTTCGCCGCCAACAAGGTTCGACTCAAGCCAGTCGATGTTGAATTGCTCGCGGCCACAACTCTTTGGCGGTGCCAGGTCGAGAAAGGGATGAGCCAGCAGCGCATCGAGCAGTCGCGGAATGACATGACCGCTCGATGCCCACTTCCCATCTTCGTCAAAGACTCGGCCGGTGTGCCGCTGTACCCAGGCATCGAGCAATATGTTGCCAGGTCCGGTATCGAACCCCTTAGTGATGGAACCGGGGTTGAGGTTGGTAACATTGGCAATGCCACCAACATTGAGGATGATGCGGTGAACCTCGGGGGATCGAAACACAACGTCATGGAATGCCGGAACCAGCGGCGCACCCTGTCCGCCAGCGGCCATATCCCGGTTGCGGAAATCGACGACGATGCTGATGCCGCTCAATTCAGCCAGCAATGCCGGATTGCCCAGCTGAAGCGTATAGCCGTCGTGTGGGTTGTGGCGAATCGTCTGGCCGTGGCAGCCGACCGCATGAATTGATTCTGCCAAGACGCCGGCCTTTTCAAGCACGGCTTCAACCGCCTGATGATAAAGATGGGCGATCTCATTTCCGATCAAGGCGGCATGATGCAGCTCGTCAAAGCCCTTTTCCTGCAAGTCTAGCAGGCGTTCGGGCAGCTCGCGCGGATAAGGAAGGTAGTGCGTGGCAATCAATCTGGGCGGGTGCGTGCCGAAATCGGCCAGCACGGCGTCGACGCCATCCAAACTTGTGCCTGACATGAGGCCGACATACAGATCGGCTGTGGCGTTCTTATGGGGTTTGTCCGAGGTCATCTCGCAGCGGGTTGCGAGATGTTTGCTAGTCGAGCAGGGCGAGGTTCATGCCGCGAATCCGGTCGAGGCGGTAAACGAGGGGATCGGCATGGAGTTTGAACTCGGCCATTTGCTGCGATGCCAGGGGCGGTGCGCTCGGCAAAGCGACGGCCAGCGGGTTCTGGTGCACATCATTAATACGGACCTCGTAATGCAGGTGCGGCCCGGTGGCCCAGCCTGTCTTGCCGACATAACCAATGATGTCGCTTTGGCTGACGCGCTGTCCCTTGCGCATGCCCGCCGAGAAACCGTTCAAATGCCCGTAGTGCGTTGTGAAACGACCTTGGTGGCGAATGACTACCAGGTTGCCATAGCCGCCCTGCCTGCCGACGAACTCCACAATACCGTCGCCCGTCGCCTTGACCCGAGTTCCGATCGGCGCGCCGTAGTCGACGCCCTTGTGCGCACGCCAGGTTTGGTGAATCGGGTGAAAGCGTGAGTATGAAAATCCGGAAGTGACGCGGGAGAACTCCAGGGGGGAGCGGAGAAAGGCCTTGCGTATGTTCTTGCCTTCAGCAGTGTAGTAGCCTTGCCCCTCCTTGCTTTCGAACCAGACAGCGCGAAACGTCTTGCCGTTGTTGGCGAACTCGGTTGCCAGAATGCGGCCAGTACGGGCAGGTTGGCCATGATCGAGGAGCAACTCGTAGACGACACTGAAACGGTCGCCTCGACGCAAGTCGCGATGAAAATCGATGTCCCCGCCGAAAATGTCGGCCATCTGCGTGGCGATGCTGTCGGGCAGGCCGATGGCATCGGTAGCAGCGAAAAGCGAACTGTGAATCTCGCCGGCCTTCATTACCACCTGAGTAGTGAAAGCATGAGCCTGCTCGCCGACCTGCAATCTACCGTCGCGCCTTTCAACAACGAGGGTATTGTCCTTGAGCCCATTCAGGGGAAACGTCAAAGTAAGCAGTTCGCCGGTTACGCTGGTGTGGGCGGTCACGATCTTGCCGGGGCGCAACTGACGGAAAAGGGGCTGGGTATCCGGCTGCTGGCGTAAAAATCCAAAGGCTTTCTCGTCTTGCACACCCAGGCGAGACAGCAAGGCAGCAACAGTATCGCCGCGCTGTATGCGCTCCTCACGCACGAATGAATTGGTCTCGGTAGTTTGGATAGCGCCAAGTGCGAGAGGCAGTTGTTCGACGACGACGCGTTGATACTCCCGGATTTCCGCACTGTCCGGGGCGGTGCCGAATGCCGCCACCATGCCGAAAAGGGAGGCGCTTGCCACCAGGGCGCCAGCCGTGAAATGGCGAGGCCGGTTGTCGCGGATGGCCAGGAGATGCGCTAAAATTCGCGTCTTTCCGTTGTTCATGCACACGCGCCGGTAAAAAACTTGGGCGAGTGTATCAAAAAACCGGCTCAAGCCCAAATTCGGGAAATCCCATCATGACGGACGCCCAGAAAGCCCTTTCCCTCATCAAGCGCGGCGCCGAGGAACTATTGATCGAGGCCGAACTGATCGACAAACTCAGGTCCGGCCGCCCGCTGCGCGTGAAGGCCGGGTTCGACCCAACGGCGCCGGATCTCCATCTCGGGCATACGGTCCTCATCAACAAGCTGCGGCATTTTCAGGAACTTGGACACCATGTGATGTTCCTGATCGGCGACTTCACCGGCATGATCGGCGATCCAACCGGGCGCAATGCTACGCGTCCGCCCTTGTCTCGCGAACAGATTCTCGATAATGCCAAGACCTACCGGGAACAGGTATTCAAGATTCTCGATCCGGAAAAGACCGAGGTCTGCTTCAATTCCACTTGGTTCGAGCCGCTCGGCGCAGCCGGCATGATCAAGCTGGCAGCCCTGCATACCGTGGCCCGCATGCTGGAACGGGATGACTTCGCCAAGCGCTACACCAATAACCAGCCCATCGCTATTCACGAATTTCTCTATCCGCTTTGCCAGGGATACGATTCCGTGGCGATGCGCGCCGACGTCGAACTCGGCGGCACCGACCAGAAATTCAATCTCCTGGTCGGCCGCGAACTGCAGAAGCACTACGGCCAGCCGCCCCAGTGCGTTCTCACCATGCCGCTGCTCGAGGGCCTGGATGGCGTCAACAAGATGTCCAAGTCCTACGGCAACTACGTCGGCATCAACGAGCCACCGAAGGAGATATTCGGCAAGCTGATGTCGGTGTCGGACGATCTCATGTGGCGCTATTACGAGCTGCTCTCGTTCCGTTCCAGCGAGGAGATTGCCCGTTTCAAGCAGGAGATTGCCGGTGGACGCAATCCTCGCGACGTGAAGGTTCTCCTGGCTCAAGAGATCGTTCAGCGCTTTCATTCACACCGGGCGGCCGAGGATGCCTTGGCGGATTTCGACGCACGCTTCAGGCAAGGCGCTATTCCTGCGGATATCGAGGAAGTCAGTATTGCCTGTGGAGCCGAAAGCCTGCCGATTGCGCAGGTGTTGAAGCAGGCCGGGTTGACCGGCAGCACTTCCGAAGCCTTGCGCATGATCGAGCAGGGCGGCGTGCGGCTTGACGGCGAGAAAGTTAGTGATCGTTCATTGATCTTGAAGGCGGGAACAACCGTTGTTCTGCAGGTTGGCAAGCGTAAATTCGCGCGCGTTTCGCTCTCTTGAGCGGGCCATATTTGGCGAGGAGCCATGCGTGTTGGAAATAATCCAATAAAAGCCTTGACCCGTCTTTTTCGGGCTGTATAATGCGCGGCTCTCGTTGCTCTGCGACATTGTTCTTTAACAACACAAACAGCCGATAGGTGTGGGTACTTGTCTGGTTGGTCGTCTGGATTCAGGTCTGGGCGGATCGATTGGTATTGAGTGCTCATACTGGAGTTAAGAGAAGTTCTAGCTTGGTGAAACAAGTTGGGGCTCTGAGATTCTTTATGAGTTGAGTTATTGAGAAGCAGAGATTGAACTGAAGAGTTTGATCCTGGCTCAGATTGAACGCTGGCGGAATGCTTTACACATGCAAGTCGAACGGCAGCACGGGGGCAACCCTGGTGGCGAGTGGCGAACGGGTGAGTAACACATCGGAACGCGTCCTGTAATGGGGGATAACCTGGCGAAAGCCAGGCTAATACCGCATACGTCCTGAGGGAGAAAGCGGGGGATTGGCAACGACCTCGCGTTATAGGAGCGGCCGATGTCGGATTAGCTAGTTGGTGGGGTAAAGGCCTACCAAGGCGACGATCCGTAGCGGGTCTGAGAGGACGGCCCGCCAC
>JADFDL010000129.1 GCA_018262875.1 Rhodocyclaceae bacterium
CGCTGATCACCGGCATGAACACGCCCACCATGAGCAGCGCGCCGAGCAGGAAAGGCGTGCCGGCGTAATCTTCCTCGGCGGGGTTCATCTGCTGCAGGATCACGGCGAAGGCGGCGACGACGAGGCAGACCATCGCCAGCCGCCAGAACAACAGGGTCGGGTCGCTCACCTTGCGCCGCCGTTGTCCCTGCAGGCGCAGCGTCACCACGGCGAACACTACGGCGAGCAGCGCCGCGGCACAGGCCAGCGCCACCTGCAGGTCGTCCGGCCGCTGCAGCGGCAGCCAGGTGAGCGACCAGGCCGTCAGCAGGAAAAACAGGGTTATCGAAAAGCTGCGCGTCAGCCAGGCGGGATAGGGCGGCGTCAGCTGGAACATCGGCACCACCAAGTAGGCGACGCCGGCCACCAGCAGCATGCTCCAGCCGCCCAGCCCCCAGGCGGCGTGGACATGGGTGATTTCGGTCAGCGGCAGAGCCAGTTGCCAGCCGAAACCGGTCGCCAGCGTAGCCCCCAGCGTTATGGTCACGATCAGGCCGAATACCGCAATGCGCAGCGCAATGATCGTCGGCCCCTGCGCCGGCGTGCGAAACAGCGCGATCAGCACGATCAGCGCGAAGGCGCCGAGCGAGACCGTCATGAAGGGGACGGCAATGCGAAAGAACAGCGCCTGCTCGGCGAGAAATCCCGCCAGCAGCAGCAGCGTGCCGAGGGTCAGGCCGGCATGGGTGAGCTGCGTGACGCGGCGCGGCTGCCAGATGTTGGCCCCGGCCGCGACCGGCAGCATCTGCAGCATCGCCCCGCACATCGCCTGCAGCATGAAGCCGACTGCGAGCAGATGGGTCAGCGCCAGGGCGACGGACGTCCAGCGCGAGGCCAGCGCCGCCGGCCCCTGCCAGAGCAGGAGCAATCCGGCCGCCATGCCGAACAGCGGCGCGGTGAGGAAGAAACGGAAGGGCACCGAGATGGGCGGCGCCTGCTCGAAGGACAGACCGGGTTGCATGGCTGCCCCCTCAGGCTTTCCGGATATAAATTTCTACGGTGCCGTCGGGCCGGGTTTGCGAGCGGTGCGTGTAGCCGTTCTGCTTGAGGATGCCGTAGAGCGGTTGCGGTTCGACGTAGAGCAGGAGAAGCAGTTCTTCGCCGTCCGGCAGCGTATCGAGCGCGGCAAGGGTCAGCTCCATCGGCTCCGGCGGCATCAGCCCCCGGCCATCGATCGTCCGCTCCTCGCTCATGACCGTTCCGGTCAGGCGGCCAGGCCGGCCGTGACGCGGGACTGGATCTCGCCGTCCTGGCCGAGGGCCTGGTCGATCATCGGATAAAGAATGTTCTCCTCCTTCATGTTGTGCTGCTGCATCATGATGAGGAGGGTCTCCGCGGCGCCGCCGAAGCCGTCGGCGTTCTTCTGCGCCAGGGCCTCGTCCATCTGCCGCAGCAGGTCGCGCATCTGCACATGCTCGCCGCGCATGACCTGGGTCGGCCCGCCGGTCATGCCGGTGCGTTCCTCGAAAGCCGGGAAAAGCACTTCTTCCTCGACACCGAAATGCGCCAGCATCTCGGTACGGAATTTCTCGTGGGTCGCCGCGCACGCCGCCCAGTCGCCCTTGTGGGCGGCTTCCTCGGCCAGGGCGAAATCGTCGTCGCAGAGCTTGTGGTGATGTTGCAGGGCGCTGGTGATGCCGCTCATTCGCTTGTCTCCTTCAGTCTTTCCAGAGACGGGATTCTCCCTGTTCGGCAGGGAGTCGAGCCTTGACGGTTGTCAAGAATCGATGCGGGGATAAGCCCTCCTGATAAGAGGGGCGCGGCCGGCAATCCCATCGCAATAACGATCAGTTCGTGCGCAGCATCTCCAGGCAGGGCAGCTTGACGGCCTGCACCGCCGCTACCAGCGCCTGGATGGCCTTGTCGCGCGAAAAGCTGCTGCGCCAGGCCAGCGCGACGCGGCGCGACGGCGGTGGCTGGGTGAACGGCAGCACCTTGAGCAAACGGTTGCGGTATTTCTCGCCGGTCGCGCTGCAAGGCAGCACCGTCACGCCGAGGCCGGAAGCGACCATGTTGCGGATCGTCTCCAGGGAGTTGCCCTGCTGGGTCTCGCCGCCGCGCCGCGACAGTTCCGGGCAAGCCTCCACCACCTGGTTGCTGAAGCAGTGGCCGCTGTTGAGCAACAGGACATGTTCGCCGGACAGCTCGGCGGGCCGGATCGAGCGGCGGCGGCCGAGGGGGTGGTCGGCCGGCACCACCAGCTTGAAAGGCTCGTCGTAGAGGGCCCGCGTGGCAATGCCCGGCCCGCCGAAGGGCAGCGCGATGACGACCACGTCGAGCCGCCCGTTGCGCAACTGCTGTTCCAGGTTGGCAGTGGTGTTCTCCTCGACCTCCAGCGGCATCTCCGGCGCGCGTTTCTTCAGGAGGGGAATCAGCTCCGGCAGCAGATAGGGGCCGATGGTGTAGATCACGCCCAGCCTGAGCAGGCCCGCCAGCGGGTCGCGGCCCTGGCTGGCGACCTCCTTGACGCGGGCCGCCTCCTCCAGGGCGCGCTGCGCCTGCTCCACCACCCTGGCGCCGATCGGCGTCAGCGACACCTCGGTCTTGCTGCGCTCGAACACCTGCACGCCGAGTTCGCTTTCCAGCTTGCGGATGGCGAGCGACAGCGCCGGCTGGCTGACGAAACAGCGCTCGGCGGCGCGGCGGAAGTTCAGCTCCTGGGCGACGGCGACGATGTAGCGCAACTCGTTGAGGTTGATGGCGGCCTCCTGGCTACTGATATGCTTAGTATATCAGAACGTTTTGAACATACAATTGGATCAATCAGGCGTACCTCAGTAGACTGCGAAGCGTTCACTTCAACTTTACAGGAGACGACCATGAAACGACCCGAGATCAAGACGCTGCAGAACCTCGAAGCCGCCTTCGCCGGCGAGTCGATGGCCCACATCAAGTACCGCTACTTCGCCAAGATCGCCCGCGCCGCCGGCGACGAGGCCACCGCCCGCGTCTTCGAGGAGACTGCCGAGCAGGAAGTGGCGCACGCCTTCGGCCACCTCGATCTGCTCTACCCGAAGGCCGGCATGACGCCGGCCAAATGCCTGGAGATCGCCATCGCCGGCGAGACCTACGAGTACACCGAAATGTACCCGACCTTCCGCAAGACGGCGGAAGCCGAGGGCCACGGCGCCGCAGTGCGCGAGATCGACGAGCAGATCGCCGAATCGAAAGAGCATGCCGAAGCGTTCAAGGCCACGCTGGAGAAGGCCGCCAAGCGCTTCGCCGCGCTGGCCAAGGTGGAAGAGCGCCACGCCAACCATTACCGCGACACCCTCGGCAAGATCGTGCCGAAGGCCGCCTGAACCTTGAATACTGAAAAGGAGAAACCCATGAAAACCTGGCAATGCATCGTGTGCGGCTACATTTACGACGAAACCCAAGGCGACCCGGAACACGGCGTCGCGCCCGGCACCCGCTGGGAGGACGTTCCCGCCGACTGGTCCTGTCCGGACTGCGGCGTCGCCAAGGCCGACTTCGAGATGGTCGAAGTTGTCACCGCCGCCTGAGGAACGGCAATGTCGTCAGTCGTCATCGTCGGCAGCGGACTGGCGGGCTGGACCGCCGTCCGCGAGCTGCGCAAGCTCGACAAGGTCTTGCCGGTCACCCTGGTGACGGCGGACAGCGGCGACTTCTACTCGAAGCCGATGCTCTCCAACGCGCTGGCCCAGGGCAAGGCCCCGGACCAGCTCGTCGGCACCGCCGCCGACGCGATGGCGGCCCAACTGGGCGTGCGCCTGCTCAAGGAAACCCGGGCCAGCGGCATCGACCGCGCGCGCAAGGCGCTGCTCACCGATCGGGGCGAGGTGCCCTACGCGCGCCTGGTGCTGGCCCTCGGCGCCGATCCCATCCGGCTGACGCTGGCGGGCAATGCCGCCGATGCGGTGCTGTCGGTGAACGATCTGGCGGACTATGCGCGCTTGCGCGCGGCGCTGGACGGCGTTCGCAGCGTGGCGATCCTCGGCGCCGGCCTGATCGGCTGCGAGTTCGCCAACGACCTCGCGGCGGCCGACCATGCCGTGACGGTGCTCGACCCCGCCGCCTGGCCGCTCGCCACGCTGCTGCCGCAAGCCGCCGGCGAAGCGCTGATTGCGCCGCTGGAGAAACTGGGCGTGACCTGGCGCCTGGGACAGGCAGTGACGCAGGTGGATCATTCGGAAAGCGGCTATCGGCTGACGCTCGGCAACGGCGAAACCTTGAGTACCGATCTGGTGCTCTCCGCCGTCGGCCTGCGCCCGCGCATCGCCCTGGCGAAAGATGCCGGACTGGCGGTGAATCGCGGCATCGTGGCGGACGCCTTCCTGCGCACCGGCGACCAGGACATCTTCGCGCTGGGCGACTGCGCGGAAATCGAGGAGCAGACGCGCCCCTACGTACTGCCGATCATGCGCGCGGCGCGAACCCTGGCACGGACGCTGGCCGGCACGCCGACGCCGGTAGCCTTCCCGCCCATGCCGGTAGTGATCAAGACGCCGGCCTGTCCGGTGGCGGTACAGCCGGTGGCGCGCGATGCGCAAGGTCGCTGGGAGATTGCCGCCGACGAACGCGGCGTGAGAGGGTTGTTCTACGACGCCGACCAGCGCCTGAAGGGCTTTGCTCTCACCCAGGGCCATGTCGACGAACGTGCGGCACTGACCAGGCAGCTCGCCTGAAAACTCGTCGCCGTGATACGGCGACGAGTTTCGACGCAGACTAACGTGAGCATCCGAACGGAACGTTAAGCGAGCAAATGCGAGCGACCGGAGCCAAAAGTCAGTCCCCGCAAGACGGCGAATCAGGTCTCCAGCACGTAGGTGCCCGGCGCGTCGGCGAGCTTCGGGTATTGCTCCGTTGCGACCGGGTAGGCATCGACGAGTTCGCCGGTCTGCGGCTTGAGCCAGGCCAACCAGTCCTCCCACCAGGTGCCGGGATGTTCCTCGGCGCGTCCCTGCCATTGCTCGAAACGGTCGCGCCGGTGCGCCACGCCGGCGCGATAGCTGCGTTTGGGCGGCTCGACCTTCGGATTGACGATGCCGAGAATGTGGCCCGAGGAGGACCGCACGAAACGCTTCTCGGCCGGCACGTGGTTGCAAACGCGGAAACACTGCTGCCAGGGCGCGATGTGGTCGTCCTCGGCGGAGACGGCGTAGAGCGGCTGGCGGATGCGGCCGAGGTCGATCGGCTGGCCGCCGATCGTCAACGCATCGCCCCGAATGAGATTGTTGCGCAGGTAGAGCTCGCGCAGGTACCAAGCGTGCATTGCGAAAGGCATGCGCGTGGTGTCCATGTTCCAGTAGAGCACGTCGAAGGGCGGCGGCGCCTCGCCGTAGAGATAGCCGTGCACGACGTACTGCCAGATCAGGCTGTTCGATCGCAGCAGGCGGAAGGCGGCGGCCATTTCCTTGCCGTCGAGGAAGCCCTTGTCCCGCATCGTCTGGGTCAGCCAGCGCACGCTGCCCTC
>JADFDL010000130.1 GCA_018262875.1 Rhodocyclaceae bacterium
AGCTATCGTCGGACGGGTAGACCCAGTACTGGTTACCGAATGTCCTGGCGGCCCATTCCAATTTCTCCCGATTGAATCGGGCGCGTTGTTCGCAGGCTGTTTTCCACCCTCCAGCCAGATTAATCACATGCGAGACATCTTCCGGATGGGCCGCTGCATATGTTGAAGACAAAAATCCGCCGCGCGAATGCCCGGCGAGTATTACTTTTTGGATTCCGAATTTTGCTTTAACCTGACTGATAACCTGATCCAGTTGATCGCCAGCCTCCTGTGTCTCAGTGAGAAACGATCCGATATCGCAGGAAGCGATCTCCTCAGTAAACCTGCCCTCCGAATCGCCGCGTCCTTTACGCATCCACATAACGACAACATAGCCATTGTCGACAAACGGTTTTGCAATTGCCGGCACTATGTAGCTGTAGCTGATCTTTATCCCGGCAGGCTTTCCTCCGCTGGAGCCGTGACTGAATAAGACGACTTTTCCGTTTGGATTTTTTGGCTGGAAAACTGCTGCTTCCAACTTGTTGGTGGTCGATCCGAATGCGCCTTTCTCGATGTAATCAAATGTCGTGCGCAGTGGCGAATCCATGAACACCACGCACTCCCGGTATTTGACCTTGCCGTCTGACGATTCAGTAACGCCTGTCCCTTCAAATCTTCCTTCTCGCAATTTTCCGCCAATCCGTATAACCCAGCCTTGTCCCTTCCTGTCTTTACGCTGCCCCATCCCTTTCAGTGTCGCACTTCCATCCTCCTTGAGCGTACCGGATGCCGTCTCCTCCAAAACCGTATTGTTTCTGGTCCATCTGAACTCCCTGCCGTGAACCGATATTTTTGCAAGGTCTGCAAACTCCTTCGGGTCAGCGCCAGTAAGCGAAGGGCCACATATAAAAGTGCCCCTCAGTTCAAGTTGCAAGCTATTCGCATTAGCCAGTTTGGGGATGCAAGGCGCCATAAAAATTCCGGCACCAATAAGCGGTATGAACTTCCTGAGAAACCATTTCACAAGATGCATTCTCCCCTCCCACGTCCCTGTAACTGTTTTCACCCCACGGAAATCAGCTATTGATGTTTACGTTTTGTCTCGCTTAATTCGAGCAACTTTGCCGCGTCATCGACAGCCCATTCAGGAATTTTCTTTTTATCTTGCTCGACAAGTTTGCGCAGAATAGCCGCCGAAGCAAGAGCTTCGTTTTTATTTCCGAGCGACAGTTCAATATTTCCCTTCAAAATATGCAGCGCCGGATTCTCTGCGTCTAGGGATAAAGCGAAAATGATTCTCGCCAACGCCTCCGTGTAACGGCCCTGCTCCTGAAGTGCACTAGCAAGGTTATGGTGATACCAGGCATTGCCAGGTTCTAAATGGATAGCCCTCTCAAACCGCTCTGCCGCCTCCTTCCAACGCTGAAGGCTTATCATCGACAGACCGGACTGGTTGTAAGCCGCAAAATGGCGTGGGTCACGCTTGATCGCCTGATCGAAGCTGCGGATAGCATCCTCGTGACGCCCCATATCCCGCAACACACGGCCTTTTGCAAAATAACCCTGCGGTATTCCCGGTGAAAATCCAATGGTCAACTCAGCAGCTTGGAGCGCCTTATCGAATTCCTTTTTTTCCCTGAGCGCCATTGACTGCCAGAAGTGTGCAGAAGCGAACTTCGGATCAATCCTCAGAGCGGCATCGGCATCGGACAATACCTCTTCATACTTTCTTGCATCGAAATCCATCCACGCCTTGAGCATCCAGGCCCACTTATCGTCGCCGGGATCGTCGTTGGTCAGGCAGATATTAATCATGCGTTGTGCGTTGGCAATATCCTTTTGCCAGTAGTACGCGCGTGCGACGATATAGGGATCGAACGACTCGACCAGAGCCCAGGCTGCCTTGCGGAATAGCTGATCCGGAGATTCGCCCGATTCGACGCTTACGATGATCTTGCGGTCAGGCAGTCGTCTTAGGCGAAGTTCGAAAGATTTTGGTGCGCCTTCCCTGGTTTCTCTGACAGTAATCTCCCCGGTAATCCTGATTACCTGTCTGCCCATCGCCTGCCGCAATACATTTGCAACATTCTTGAAGTTGATGCCGCCAATAGGCGTTTCCAAAGCGGGCACAGCATCTCCAACGGGCTTATCGGCGATACCTACCGCCCCCTTTCTACTCGCACTCTGCAACTGGATGATGGAAACCTCATCGAGGATTCTCTGTATGGAGATGGCACCGCCAAATCCCTTTCCCTCGAATTCCGATGGCACGGTAACAGGTTCGATCACCACGCTGTCATTGGTCGCCGCCTGATAAACAGCCATCATGGCAAAGAGTACGGTACCCGCAGCAATCAGTGCGATTGCAGCGTGGCGTATCAATTCAATCCCGTTGCGGGTCTTAGAAAGCAAATATCCGGTTTCCATCTTTATCAGCAATCCGTGTCAGCATTCACCATTTGCCATAACGGCTAACGAGCGCCTTCCATAAAGCTAACTTCTCAGGCCAGATATCGGTCGCCTTAGCGTCTTTTGCCACGGCCGTGTGCACCAGGACAAGTTTGTGCGTCGGATCGATCGCGATTGCCTGTCCGAACAGACCGAGAAGCCAAAAGCGCCTCTGTTCGCCCGGCTCCATCCAGAACTGGTAGCCATAGCCAAAGTACCGTTTTCCCATATGCGGATGAAACTGCGGCGGATGGCGCTTCCATGAAGTCGCCTCCAGAACATATTCCTTCGGCAGAATTTGCACGCCGTTCAGCGCACCGTCGTTCGCAAGCAGCCATCCGAGTCGTCCATAGTCGCGCAACGTGGCATTAAAACCAGCGGAGGCACGTTCCGCACCCTTTGCATCCGTACTCCAAAAGGCATCCGATTCGGCACCGAGCGGTCGCCATAATTTCTCCGAAATGTATTCGGCAAGGGAAGTGCCCGTTGCCCCTCTCACGACAAAACCGAGGACGGTGGTTTCGCTGCTGGCGTAATAGAAGCGTTCGCCCGGCGCGGCCGTCCGCTCGCTGTATCTCTTGAGAAATTCCAGCAGCCCATGTCTGAGCGACATCCAAAGCATGGCCGTGTTATCGTCATTGCCGGAGTAGTCTTCGGAAAATCTGACTCCCGATGACATGCGCAGCAAATCCCGGATAGAGGTTTCGCCGTACGCGGCACCGGCCAGATCTGGGACATAGATTGCGGCTTTGTCATCGAGAGAGCGTATCTTCCCCTCGGATAGCGCAAGTCCTATTGCGAGGCTGGTGATCGATTTGCCCATTGACATAGAATAGAACTTGTCGCTGTCTTTACGCCCGTATTGATATCGTTCGATCAGGATTTCACCATCCTTGATGACGAGCAACCCGGTCACGCGCTGCCGCGCCATGTAATCGTCGATCGAATAGGTGCTGCCCTTGAATTGATATGTGATGGCAGGCTCTACCGCAACACGCTGAAAATCGAATCTGCCACTCCCCTTGCGTATTGGATTGAATGGAAAGACCTGGTCCATGGCGGTAAGCGAGCCGACCTTGAACCGGTCCTGACCAAGCGTGTTTGCCGTGCCGATGGGGTAACCAGCCTCCTTACCGAGAAGGCTCTCGTCCGGCGCGGCAATCGCCCCGCTCATCTGAAGCGCAAGAAGCAACGGCAACCCAAGACGCTTTAAGCGCTTCATCCCGGAGAACTCCCTTTTCCACCCCGGCGATTATGAACCTGAACCCCGCTTGGTGTCATGTCATTGCCATTGTATGCGCGACTATTTCTCACCCGCTTCGTCCAGCACCGCCCGGATCAACTCCGCAGAAAGCCGGAAGTCGTTTTCCAGCAGTTGCTCGAACACCGGCCTTGCCGCCGGAATCAGGCGGCGCCGCTTCGCCGCCAGGATGATCCCAGCCGTGCCGGTGACCGCGAATCCGAGTTCCCGCGCGATGGCGCGGCCGGCTTTTTCGTCCATGAGGATGAGGCAGGGCCGGCGCAGATTGACGGCTGCGCGCAGCGTGCTGGCTTCTCCCTCGTCCAGTTCGGCGAAGACTGGCTCCGCCCACTGTTCCTGAATGACCTTGAGCCAGCCGCGCCGTAGGGCGGCGGCGATTTCCCGCGCGCCCGGCCGGTCGCTGCCCGGCACGACTTCCCCATGCACGGCGGCGGTCAGCGTCACCTTGCCGAATAGGGCATGCGTCCAGGCAAGGCCACCGACGATGCCCAGCGCAATGAGGGGGCTGGCGTCGGCGAGGACAATCGAGGCAGGACGCTTCACGCCGAGCGGGCGAGCCATGCGTCGAGATCCTTCATGTCTTCCCGCAGCGAGGCGGCGTTGCCCTTGATGGCGGGAATGCCCAGGCGGGAGACATGCCGCATGAAGTCGGCCAGCGCCATCCCGGCGAGGCGGGCCGCATGGCCGAGCGAAAGACTGTCGTCCTTGAAGAGAGATACCGCCAGCGCGGTGCGCACGCCGGGCTGGTCGAGCAGTTTCTCGTCGTCCAGATGCACCAGCACGGCCTCGGGGTGATGGCGGCTGGTGACCACCACCACGTCCTCCTGCGCCATCTTGAGCGCGGTGGATGGGTTGTCCTTGAGTTCACGTACGCTGACCGATTTCATATGTCCTCCTTTGCGTAGGAACATTATATAGGAACATCAGGACGGACTCAAACTGGCGGCTTGCCAGCTCACAAGCCCGGAAACTTCACAGTCCGCATCTTGAGCCGCCTTGCGTTGGCAGCCAAAGTCGCATCGAGCGTGGCCATCGCTTTCACGCCCACCTCAAGCGCGACGGCAAGGTGAAGCGCGTCGCCGGCTCGCAATCCATGCGATTGCTGCCGAGCCAGCCTCGCTCCTTCCTTGAAGGCCTGCCGGCTCACCGCAATCAGGCGCAGACCGGATTCGCAAAACGATTCAAAGCCGCGCCAGGCGGCCCGCGCATCTTTTGCCCCAAGCATGCCGGACCGCTCCTTGAGCGAGAGCGCGCTGGCGAATTCCGTCACGATCCAATCGGATGACAGCAATGGGTCGGAACAGGTTTCGAACCAGGCATCCACGGCAGCGCTGGCCGGCTCCCGCACGAAAAGCGGAACGGCGGCGCTCGTGTCGAAGTAGATCATCAGTAGCGGGCCCCCTTGCGCATTTTTTCGACCACCGGTTCGGTTTCCGGCATGGCCTCGCGCAATTTGCGCATCTGTCCAAGGAATGCGGCCTTGTCGAAGGGCCTGGTCGGCACCAGGGTGATTTCACCGCTCGACGTGACTTCCGCCTCGACGCTGTCCCCCTCGCGCAGCCCCGCCTTCCGGGCGTACTCGCTCGGCAGCCGAACCGCCAGGCTATTGCCCCACTTCGCCACCTGCAATCTCACATTCATGATTAAGGCCTCTCGATGTATATCCGTGTATATCCATACTAGCACAAATCATCCACCCGCCTTGCGTCGGCGAGACGCCTTCGCGGGCGCCGGCTACAACCCCGGATCGCTCCCCTCCTCCCCCGCCAGCGCCGACTGCAC
>JADFDL010000131.1 GCA_018262875.1 Rhodocyclaceae bacterium
GAACAGCGTGATCGACGGGAAGATCACGATCAGGGTGACGCGGATCAGGTCGCTGGCGACGAAAGGCCAGACGCCGCGGTAGGTGTCGCGGATTGAAATATCCGGCGCCATCGACTGGATGACGAAGAGGTTCATGCCCACCGGCGGCGTGATCAGACCGACCTCGACGACGATCAGCACAATGATGCCGAACCAGATCGCCATGTCCTCGGGGGACAGGCCGAAATCCAGACCTGAGACCATCGGAAAAAAGATCGGGATGGTCAGCAGGATCATCGAAAGCGAATCCATCACGCAGCCGAAAATCAGGTAGAAGACGATGATGGCCCACAGCACCGCATACGGGCTCAGGCCGAGGCCGCCGACCCATAACGCCAGCTCCTGCGGCAGTTGCGACAGGGCGAGGAAGGTGTTGTAGGCGGAAGCGCCAAGCACAATCACGAACACCATCCCCGTTCCAGTAGCCGTGGCTTCGAGGGACTTCAGCAATCTCTCGCGGTCAAGGCCGCCCTTCCACCAGGCCAGCAAGCCGGTGGTGACGGCGCCGACCGCGGCGCCCTCGGTGGGAGTGAAGATGCCCGAGTAGATGCCGCCGATGACGACAACGAAGATCGTCATCACCGGCCATACCGCCTGCATGGCGCGCAGGCGTTCCGGCCACGGCATCGGCTCGAGCTGGCGACCGCCATAAGTGGGGTTCAGGCGAACCACGATGTTGATGACCAGCATGTAGCCGATGGCGGCGATGATGCCCGGCACGAAGGCGGCGGCGAACAGGTCGGCGATGTTCTGCTCGGCGAGAATGGCATAGATCACCAGCACGATCGAGGGCGGGATGAGGATGCCGAGCGTGCCGCCGGCCGCCAGCGCACCGCTGGCCAGCCCGCCGTCGTAGCCGGCCTTGCGCAGTTCCGGCAGCGACACCTGGCCCATCGTCGCCGCAGTGGCGAGCGAAGAGCCGCAGATCGCGCCGAAGCCGGCGCAGGCGCCGATCGCCGCCATGGCAAGACCGCCCTTGCGGTGGCCGAGAAAAGCCTCGGCCGCCTTGAACAGTGCCTGCGACATGCCGCCGAGCGAGGCGAACTGGCCCATCAGCAGGAACAGTGGCACGATAGACAGCGAGTGATTGGAGAAGGTGCCATAGGCCAGCGTCTTCATCTGGTTGAGCAGCGGCGCCGCGCTGCCATACACCAGCCAGGAACCGAGCAGGCCGAGGGCCAGCATCGACAGGCCGATCGGCACGCGCAGGAAAATCAGCAGCAGCAGGACGGGGAAGGACCAGGCGGCCAGCGTGAGCGACTCCATCAGTGGCCTCCCTCGGCGGTCGCGAAGCCCGGCCGGGGCGCCACCAGATGCAGGGTTTCGAGCAGGCGCCAGACATAGACCAGGCAGCCGAACAGCGCCGGCAGCATGGAAGCGGCATAGCCCCACCAGACCGGCATCTGCAGTATGAAGCTGACCTCGCCGTTCTCGCGGTATTCGAGCATCGCCACACCCATGCGCCAGACGAGCAGCACCCAGACGGCCAGCGTCAGCAACTCGATGAATGCTTCCAGAAGATAACGCATCGACTTCGGGTAGGCATTCCACAACATGGCCACGTCGGCATGGCCGCGCTTGAGGTGGCACCAAGGTAGAAAGCAGAACACGGCGAGTGCGGTGCCGGCCTCGACCAGTTCGAAATCGCCCGGCACAGGACCGAGGCCGGCGAACGACAGGGCACGGCCGGCGATGCTGAATACGCTCATGGCAGCCACCAGGGTCAGCACGAAGGCGCCGAACCAGGCCAGGAAGCGGCTTGTGTCGTAAATGATTTTGCTCATAATGTGTGCGCCGGTCTTCCGGCGCGGCGACATGCATGCCGCCGCGCCGGCAAGAAGCCGGCTATGGGTCTCACTTCTTCGAATATTTTTCGATCAGCGCCTCGGCTTCGGCAGCCAGTTTCGGGCCGTCGATGCCCTTGCTGCCCACCTCCTTGTACCAGACGCCGCGCACGCCGGAGGCGGTACGCCGCCAGGTCTGGGTTTCCACGGCATCGAGCATGATGACCTTGTTGCCGGCCTTCTGCGCCAGCGACAGGCCGACCTTGTCGCCTTCGTCCATGGCGCGCCCGAACAGCGCCGCAGTCTCGGCTCCGCTGTTGGCGTCGATGACCTTCTTCAGGTCCGCCGGCAGCTTGTCATAGGCAGCCTTGTTCATCGCCACCACGAAGGTCTGGGTATAGAGACCCTGCGCACCGGCAAAGCCGGTATGGTTCTTGACGATCTGCTGCACTTTCAGCGCCGGTACGACTTCCCACGGGATGGTCGTGGCGCTGATGACGCCTTTGGACAGCGACTCGCCGACGGCCGGCACCGGCAAGCCGACCGGCACGGCGCCCAAATGCTCGAGCATGATGTTGGTGATGCGCGAGCCGCCGCGCACCTTCACGCCCTTCAGGTCCTCGAGTCGGGTGACCGGATCCTTGCTGTGAATCAGGCCGGGGCCATGCACATGAACGGCAATGACCTTGACGTCCTTGAACTCGTCCATGGCGTACTTTTCGACGTACTCCTGGAAGGCGCGCGAGGCCGGCTCGGCCAGGCCGCTGCTGAACGGCAGTTCGAACACCTCAGACTTGGGGAAGCGGCCCGGCGTGTAGCCGAGCACGGTCCATACGATGTCGGCGACGCCGTCCTTGGCCTGGTCGAACAGTTCCGGCGGCTTGCCGCCGAGCTGCATGCTCGGGAAGTTCTGCACCTTGATGCGCCCGCCGCTCTCCTTCTCGACCTTCTGCGCCCAGGGCACGATGGCCTTCGAGGGAATCGTTGCCTGCGGCGGCAGGAACTGGTGAAAGCGCAGGGTGACATCGGCGGCATGCGCCAATTGGGCGGCACCGGCAAAGGCGGCGGCCGCAAGAACGATTTTCAGGCTGGTCTTCATTGTGTGTGTCTCCTCCGGTTATGTTTATCGCGGCATTCCCGGATCGCGGCGAATGATTCGCGATCCTGCAACTCGATGCCGTTCATCGAAACGACTACAAACGACTACTCTGGATACATCAGTCATACAGTTCTTGCATCGGAAAGCTACGCGAATTCTGTTTGGCTTGCAACAATCCGGAACGATTCCGCAGCACCGCTCAGAATATCCGCCGGCAGTTATTGCTGACGATGCCGAAATCGCAGGCGGTGCCTTCCGCCGCGATCACCCCGCTCATCGGTGCAATCTGCGCCACCAGCAAATCAGCACGGGCCGGCAGAGACGCTGCCGCCAGCACCAGGGCGCCACAGAGCGTCCATTCGATGCGAAGCTTGCTTTTCATGCCTCCTCCTTTTAACCGGCTTTGCCGTTGTTATTGATCTGCACGCTGTCGTAGGCGGTCATTCATTCGAGCATCCTGCCGAGAACGCCGCGGCGCAGCTTTCCCGTCTCCGTCCGCGGCATGTCGTCTACCAAATGAATGGCCTGCGGCCTCTGATAGGACGGCAGGCCGGCGACAGCCTCTTCCACAGCCTTGCGTGCGGCTGCCGCGTCCGCGCTGCCCGGCACGACGAACAAATGCAGGGCAATCGTGTCCTCGCTGCCGGCGCCGCGCGGCACGATGCAGGATTCGCGCACCTTGCCCTGCAGGCGTTGCGCCAGCACCTGCTCCAGTGCGACGGTGTCCACCCAGCGGCCGAACACCTTGAGCAGTTGGTCCGAGCGTCCGGCGAAGGCCCAGCCCGCGGCCGCATCCGCGCCGGCAGGGCGAAACAAGTCGCCGGGGGAAAAGGCATTCCCGCCGAAGCAGGCGCTGTCGTGCGTCACGACCCGCGAATAGCCCAGCGCCACGCCGGGATGGGAGAACCACAGCCGTACCGCGCCGTCGCGCCCGCCCTCCTCGGCATCGACGCGCACCTGCGTCAGCGGCGTCGCCCGGATGCCGGGCATGTCCGCGGTGCGATACAGCATCAGGGCCAGTGTTTCCGTCGTGCCGTAGCCGTTCACCAGCGACAGGCCGGTCAGGCGCAGCCAGGCTTCGGCGACATCCGGCGGGCAGGCCTCGCCGGCCGAAACGGCGCGACGCAGCGAGGCGAAGGACACGCCGGCTTCCGTCAGACGACGGTAGAGCGTGGGCACGCTGAAGAACAGGGTCGGACAGTACCGTGCGACGTTCCGTGCGACCCGCTCGGGATTGGGCCACTCCGCATCCAGCACCACGCTGGCGCCCAGGCGCAAGCCGGCGAACAGGGCATTGGCGAGCGGATAGGCAAAAAACAGCTTCGAGGTCGAATAAAAGACGTCCGCCGGCGTCGCGCCGAGTACGTCGCGGGCAAAGACATGCGCATGGGCCACGCTGCGGTGGGCGTGTACGATGCCCTTCGGCTTGCCCGTCGTGCCGGAGGAATACAGCCAGAAGGCCGGTGCATCCTCGTCTGCCTGGTGAATCGCTGCCGAGGCAGGCGCCGCATCCAGCAGCGACCGCCATGTCCCCAGGCCAAGGGCGCGCGGGTCGCCGACGGCAGCGGCCGCATCGTCTTCCAGCAGCAGGGCGACTGCGCCGGAATCGGCGATCAGGTCGCGGACCAGTGCCGGATCGGTGCGCGGGCTGATGGCGATGGGGATGCCGCCCATCCAGATGAGGCCGAGAAACGCGGCGACCCAGTCGGCGCCATCCGGCAGGCCGACCACGCAGCGCTCGCCCGGCTGCAGGCCGCGCGCGACCCAGGCTGCAGCCGCCTGCTCGACCCGGCCGCGCAGCTCACCGTAGGTCAGCCGGCGCCCATCCTCGATGAGCGCAACCGAGCCGGATTCGCCGCCCAGCAGAAGTTCTGCGGCATTCATGTGCGGCCCCGCCCGGCATGGCAGTGCCTTGCCCAGTTTTGACCCATACCCTCCTCCTTTAATACTGCTTGCTTTTATGGGGGCATTAAACGCGCTGGGCCACGGGCTGCGCAAGCCTGCTTGCCTGATAGGCATTATTTGTTTATATAATAATGCTAGATGAAAGACTTTGATTTGAATCTGCTGCGCGTCGTCGTCGCCCTCTATGACGCAGGCAGCGTCGGCCGGGCCGCCCAGGCCCTCGGCATGAGCCAGCCGGCAATGAGCGCGGCGCTGGCGCGCCTGCGCAAGTCCTTCGGCGAACCGCTCTTTCTGCGCACCGCGCACGGCATGTCGCCGACCGCCCGCACCCATGCGCTGGCCGCCAGCGCACGCGAGGTGCTCTCGCGCGTTGCCGACGACGTGCTGTCCGAGGCCAGTTTCGACCCGGCTACCACCACGACCACATTCACTTTCGCGTTGTCCGACGTTGGTGAAATAGTGTTCCTGCCGAGGATTCTGGAACGCCTGCAGCGTATGGCGCCGCACGCCGCCATCCGGTCTGTTTCCCTGCCGCCGGCCCGGCTCGAACAGGGACTGGAAAGCGGCGAGACGGATCTCGCCATCGGCTACTTTCCCGACCTCAAGTCGAGCGCGTTTTTCCAGCAGCGGCTGTTCGC
>JADFDL010000132.1 GCA_018262875.1 Rhodocyclaceae bacterium
CGGGGCGGCGGCAGTTGGCGCAGAAGTCAGCTTCGGCGGGACGGCGGCCGCCTGGGCAGGCGCCGCAGCGGCAGCGCCGGCAGCGGTTTTCGCTTCCGTATCGAGCTGGGCGATGACCTCGCCGGCGACGACGATTTCGCCGTTGCCCTTGAGGATCTTCACCAGTACGCCGGACTCGGGGGCGGGCAGTTCGAGCACCACCTTGTCGGTCTCGATGTCGATGAGGTTTTCGTCGCGCGCGACGGCCTGGCCTTCCTGCTTGTGCCAGGAGACCAGGGTCGCTTCGGCGACGGATTCGGACAGTTGGGGGACTTTGACGTCAATCAGCATTTTTCTCTCCGCTTATGCTTGTCATTTTTTCGAGCCGAGGGCCTCGTTGATGAGGTCCTTCTGCTGCTCCATGTGCTTCGAGGCGTAGCCCACCGCCGGCGAGGCGGAGGCGACGCGCGAGGTCACCCGCAGTTCCTGTCCTTTGCTCAACAGGGTCTCGAGGCGATGGGTGATGGCGTACCAGGCGCCCTGGTTGCGCGGCTCTTCCTGGCACCACACCAATTCCTTCGCATTGGGAAAGTGCTTCAGCTCCTCGGCGAAACGGCGGTCGTCCAGCGGGTAAAGCTGCTCGATGCGGAACAGCGCGACGTTGCCGATCTTGCGTTCGCGGCGCGCCGCCAGCAGGTCGAAGTACACCTTGCCGGCACAGGCGACGACGCGGGTGACCTTCTTCGCATCGATCCCGTCGATCTCGCCGATGACCGTCTGGAACGTGCCCTTGGCCAGGTCCTCCAGCGACGAAGTGGCGTCTTTGTGGCGCAGCAGCGACTTCGGCGTCATGACGATGAGGGGCTTCCTCTGCTTCCTCAGCATCTGCCGGCGCAGCAGGTGGTAAATCTGCGCGGCGTTGGACGGCACGCAGACTTCCCAATTGAACTCGGCCGAGAGCTGCATGTAGCGCTCGAGACGCGCCGAGGAGTGCTCGGGGCCCTGTCCCTCGTAGCCGTGCGGCAGCAGCAGCACGAGGCCGCAGCCGCGACCCCACTTGGCTTCGCCCGAGGAGAGGAACTGGTCGACGACGACCTGGGCGCCGTTGGCGAAGTCGCCGAACTGCGCCTCCCACACCACCAACTCGTTGGGGCTGGCAGTGGCGAAACCGTATTCGAAGGCCAGCACGGCTTCCTCGGAGAGGACGGAGTCGAAGCAATGGAACCAGCCCTGCTTCTCCTGGATGTGGGCGAGCGGCCACCAGGTGCCCTCATCCCATTTCTCGCGGTTCTGGTCGTGCAGGGCGGCGTGGCGGTGGAAGAAAGTGCCGCGGCCGACGTCCTCGCCGGAGACGCGCACGTTGAAGCCGGCGGCGAGCAACGAAGCGTAGGCGAGATTCTCGCCCATGCCCCAGTCGACCGGCAGCTTGCCCAGGCCCATCGCCTTGCGGTCGTCGATGATCTTCTGCACGCGCGAGTGCAGCGTGAAGTTGTCGGGGATGGCGGTGAGGCGCTCGACGAGGCGTTTGATCTCCTTCGTCGAGACGGTGGTGTCGCACTTCTCCGTGTAGGGCACGTTGGTGTGCGGCGTCCAGTCGATGGCGAACTTGCTGTGGTAGTCGGTGATGACCGGGTCGATCAGGTGTCGGCCCTCGTCGAGGGCGGTGCGGTAGTCCTTGATCATCTGCTCGGCATCGCCTGCGGCGATGACGCCCTGCGCCTCCAGCCGGTCGGCGTAGAGCTTGCGCGTGCCGGGGTGCTGAGCGATCTTCTTGTACATCAGCGGCTGGGTCACCATCGGCTCGTCCTGCTCGTTGTGGCCGAGCTTGCGGAAGCAGATGATGTCCACCACGACATCCTTGCGAAACTCCTGGCGGAACTCCATGGCGAGCTGGGTCACCAGAGCGACGGCTTCGGGGTCGTCGCCGTTCACATGGAAAATCGGCGCCTCGACCATCTTGAAGAGGTCGGTGCAATAGAGCGAGGAACGGTAGTCGCGCAGGTCGGAGGTGGTGAAACCGATCTGGTTGTTCACGATCAGGTGCACCGTGCCGCCGGTGCCGTAGCCGCGCGTCTGCGAGAAATTCAGCATCTCCTGGTTCACGCCCTGCCCGGCGACGGCGGCATCGCCGTGGATGAGCACCGGCAACGCCTCGGCCTTGCCGTTGGCGCCACGCCGCACCTGGCGCGCGTACACCGAACCGACCACCACCGGATTGACGATTTCCAGGTGGGAGGGGTTGAAAGCCAGGGTCAGGTGCATCGGACCGCCCGGCGTCGCCACGTCGGAGGAATAGCCCATGTGGTATTTCACGTCGCCGGCGGAAAGCACGATGGCCTTCTTGCCTTCGAACTCCTCGAACAGCATGCCGGGCTGCTTGCCCAGGGTATTCACCAGCAGGTTGAGTCGGCCGCGGTGAGCCATGCCGATGACCATTTCCTGCACGCCGACGCTGCCGGCGGTGCGGACGAGCTGGTCCATCGCCAGGATGAGCGACTCGCCGCCTTCCAGCGAGAAGCGCTTCTGGCCGACGTAGCGCGTGTGCAGGTAGCGCTCCAGCGTCTCGGCCTGGGTGATCTGGCGCAGGAAGCGCTTTTTGTCGTCGGCGTTGTAGCCGGGCGCCGAGCGGGCGGGCTCCAGCCGGGCCTGGATCCAGCGCTTCTGCGCCACCTCGGAGAGGTACATGTACTCGGCGCCGATGGTGCCGCAGTAGGTCTGGCGCAGCGCCTCGAGGATCTCGCGCAGCGTGGCCTGCTCGGGCGCGGCGGCGAAGCTGCCGGTGGCAAAGGTCTGGCCGAGATCGGCCTCGGTGAAGCCGTAGTGGGCCGGATCCAGCTCGGGAATGGCTGGCCGCTCGGTGCGCTTGAGCGGATCGAGCTGCGCCCAGCGGTTGCCGAGGAAGCGATAGGCATTGATGAGCTGGAGGACGGCGACCTGCTTCTTGTCGGCGCCGGCGCCGGTGGGCGCGGCGCGCAGCGTGCCGAGCTTGGCGCGCTGGGCGAAGGAGGCGACCACCGGAGCATGGGCGACGTCGCGCCCGGCGCCGATGCCGGCGCCGGGCAGATTCTGCAGGCGGTCGAAATAATCGCGCCAGACGTCGGTGACGGACGCCGGATTTTCCAGATAGGACTCGTAGAGCTCTTCGATGAAAGGCGCGTTGGCGCCGAAGAGATACGAATTGCCGAGCATCTGCTTCATTGCGCTCATGGGCGGACTCTCTGTCTGATAGAGGGTGTAGCGGCGGCCGGGTCGGGCAAAATCCCGACCCGCAGCCGCCAATCGTTGCGTCAGCGTTTGTTCATGGGCAGCACGTCGCGCTTCCCCGCGCCGGCAAACAGTTGGCGCGGCCGGCCGATCTTTTGCTCAGGATCGGAAATCATCTCGTTCCACTGAGCGATCCAGCCGACGGTGCGCGCCAGCGCGAAGATGCCGGTGAACAATTGCGTCGGAATGCCGAGGGCGCGTTGCACGATGCCGGAGTAGAAGTCGACGTTCGGATAGAGCTTCTTGCTGACGAAATAGTCGTCTTCCAGCGCGATTTTTTCCAGCGCAACGGCCAGCTTGAAGAGTCGGTCGTCGTGCAAGCCGAGCTCGTTGAGCACCTCGTGGCAGGTCTCGCGCATCAGTTTGGCGCGCGGATCGAAGTTCTTGTACACGCGGTGACCAAAGCCCATCAGCTTGAAGGAGTCGTTCTTGTCCTTGGCGCGCTTGATGTACTCGCCGACGCGCGAGACATCGCCGATTTCCTCGAGCATCTGCAGGCAGGCCTCGTTGGCACCGCCGTGGGCCGGGCCCCACAGGCAGGCGATGCCGGCGGAAATGCAGGCGAAGGGGTTGGCGCCGGAGGAGCCGGCCAGCCGCACCGTCGAGGTGGAGGCATTCTGCTCATGGTCGGCGTGCAGGATCAGGATGCGGTCGAGCGCCTTGACCAGCACCGGGTTCGGCACATAGTCCTCACACGGATTGCCGAACATCATGCGCATGAAGTTGGCGGTGTAGGAGAGGTCGTTGCGCGGGTAGACAAACGGCTCACCGCGGCCGTACTTGTAGGCCATGGCGACGATGTTGGGCAGCTTGGCGATGAGGCGATGCGCCGAGATGTCGCGGTGGTACTGGTCGGAGATGTCCATGGCATCGTGATAGAACGCCGAGAGGGCGCCGACCACGCCGACCAGCACGGCCATCGGATGCGCGTCGCGGCGGAAGCCCGAATAGAAGCGGATGAGCTGCTCGTGCACCATCGTGTGGCGCTTGATGATGGTGTCGAACCCTTCCTTCTCGACCGCGTTGGGCAGCTCGCCCTTGAGGATCAGGAAGGCGGTCTCGAGAAAGTCGCAGTTCTGCGCCAACTGCTCGATCGGATAGCCGCGATAGAGCAGCACGCCGGCATCGCCGTCGATGTAGGTGATGTTCGACTTGCAGGCCGCCGTGGACATGAAGCCCGGATCGAAGGTGAACATGCCGGTCTTGGCGTAGAGCTGGCGGATGTCGATCACTTCCGGGCCGATCGTGCCGGAATAGACCGGCAGGTCGACGGTCTTGCCGTCGACGGTGAGCGTGGCGTTGCGTTGGCTGTTCATGTTTGCATCCCCATCAGATAAAGTCGGAAAAACTCTCCACTCAAGCTTGGTGCAGCTTTGCGATCATGCCCTTCAGTTGCGGGTCGCCGGTTTCGCGCCGCCCGCTCACCAATTCCCACAAGTCGTGGTCTTCCATTTCGAGCAGTCGTTCCAGCGCCGCCTCGGTGGCGGCATCGACGTCGTCGCCAGCCCGCTGCCAGAAGCGCTGGAACATCAGGTCCAGCTCCAGCAGGGCGCGCCGGCAGTGCCAGCGCAGTCTTTGCAGACGAACCCGTCGAGCCTCATCCATGCTCAAACTGCTCGACGAACCATCGCATCCTTGATCTTGCCGATCGCCCGCATCGGGTTGAGACCTTTCGGGCAGGCGTCGACGCAGTTCATGATGGAGTGGCAGCGGAACAGGCGGTACGGGTCCTCGAGGTTGTCGAGGCGCTCGCTGGTCGCCTGATCCCGTGTGTCGGCAATGAATCGATAAGCTTGAAGCAGCCCGGCCGGGCCGACATACTTGTCCGGGTTCCACCAGAACGACGGGCAGGCGGTCGAGCAGCAGGCGCACAGGATGCACTCGTAGAGGCCGTTCAGCTCGTCGCGCTCTTCCGGCGTCTGCAGCCGCTCTGTCTCCGGCGGCGGGTCATTGTTGATGAGGTAGGGCTTGATCGAGTGGTACTGCTTGAAGAATTGCGTCATGTCCACGATCAGGTCGCGGATGACCGGCAGGCCGGGCAGCGGGCGCAGCACGACGGTACCGGTCAGGTCCTTCAGGTCGGTCAGGCAGGCCAGACCGTTCTTGCCGTTGATGTTGAGTGCGTCGGAACCGCAGACGCCCTCGCGGCAGGAGCGGCGGAA
>JADFDL010000133.1 GCA_018262875.1 Rhodocyclaceae bacterium
ATTGCCTCTGGCCACTGCCGCTGGAACCGAATCAGCCGCTCTTGAGAAAAACCGAAGATCGCCGAGGCATACACCTTGTCGTAAGCCGGTTCAAACAAATCGCGCTCAATCTGTCGCGTCAGCGTCACGCTGTCACCCTGGGCGCGGTGCCAGTGGGCGAGCTTCATCAGCGCCAAGTTAGGCAGGGCGCCGTCAAGCTGCGTCAGTCGAACGGAGGCCATCAGCGTCAGCCCTCTAACCCGTCGTGCGAAGGGACGCTCCGCTATCAGCTTCGTTCTTTGCATCAGTCATCAGTCGCGCCCCTCAATTCAGCGTTAGAGCGCAAGAACTTGCGCACGTCGCCGAGTAGCGGTTTTGCGCTCATCAGCAACCCGGCTTCGTCCTCGCTCTCCGCTGCACTTTCCAGATATGCCTCGACATACCGCAGGTTTTGTTCCAGTTCTTTTGCATGGGCGAGCACGCTTTTCAGCAATTGCCCAGTCTCGCGCTGCCCGACGTGTGGGGCCATCTGCCGAATATGGGCTGTAGTGCGCTCTAACAAGTCGTTCAAGGTTCGCTCCCTTCGGTCGCCGGACTGCCTTCGGCAGCCGCCTTAACTCCAGCGTTAGAGGGCTTGGCCTGGTGGCAGCGCCAGCCGAAAAATAAATGCAAAAAGTTCTTGCGTTCTTTTGTTTCGTGTGTATAATTCAACTCATGGGATGCAGATTGCTTCCCTTCCGCGCCTCGGGAGATCAGGGGTAGGAGTTGAAAATGACCAAGACCACCATCATCACCGGCCACGAAGCAGATGTCGCCGCCATCGAAAACGCCGACTGGACGGCCAAAGACCGCGCCCTGGCGAATCTCCGCGAAGCGGTGCGCATCCTTGAGGACGATGGCCCGTCTCTGCTCTCGCAGTTGTACGGCACCACCGACGCGCAGGACTGGCACGAGACTTCCGCCCGCCAGTATATCGAGGCGGCTCTGAAAGACCTGTCCTGAGAGGGGGCGGCCATGACACATAACCAACGTGGCCGCCTTACCGTCACTCTTGGCGGTAACTGGCGCATATGGAGCAACACCATCCCGGTTGGTAGTCGGGCACTTGGCACCATCACCCGCGACATCGGCGACACCGGGGCGCTGGTACAGATCGAGGCAACCGGCATCTATGTCCAGGTCAACGCCGGGGTTGTCCGCACCTTGCCGCAGGCCAAGATTGCGGCGGCGGTAGAGACTGCCCGTGCCGGTGCGCATGGCGGGCCTGGGCGGGGGCAGGGCATCAAGGCAGCAGACGGCGCTACCGGCCTCAAGCGCGTCAATGTCAGCCTCGACGAGGCGAGCATTGCCGCTGCCAAGGCGCTTGGCGATGGCGAGGTGTCGCTGGGTATCAGGCGCGCTCTGTCGCATCACAAATCCATCTAACTATCGTTTCCAGTTGGACGGGCCTCCGGCCCGCCCCTGAAGCATCAGTTAGGCATCGGCTGTAATTGGCTGCCGTTAATCTCAATAGCCGGTTCGCCTTTGCTTTTGTCTGGCAGTTTTCGCCATTTGCGTTTCTCATCCAGAGCCGTCGCGCATTCGGCGCTGCACACCACCAGTTCTTCATCCCACGGCCCGCAGTCGCCGGTTTTGTGCAAGATCAAACGGCTGCGCCATTCCGGCCCCCACGGCTCTTCTTTGCCGCAGTGGTCGCACTTCCACACATTCACAGTTTTCGCGTGTCCCATGCCTAACTCTCCATTCGTTCGGACTGTCCGCCTGCGGCGTCCAGCCGCACAATTTCAGCGTTGATGTCGCTCATGCCTTGATCCTTTTCCAGGGCAGGTAGGGGTAATGGGCGTCGTTTAGCCGGTGCTGGTCATCGTGCACGTACCAGACCCCGGGATACAGGATGCTGTAGCGATCCGGGTCCGGCTCGAACAGGTCCACGCTGAACGGCGGGCAGTCATGGCAGCCGCTGTTTCGGTAGTCGCGCAGATACCAGCCGCGCTCGTTCGGCGTGCTGTTGCCGTCATTCCACTTGGCCATGCTGGCTGCTCCGCTTGTTTAGCATCGCCTCCACCGCCGCTTCCAGTGCGTCCAACGAGGCGCGCATGTGGTCCTGGTGGGAAGGGTCCAACACATGCCAACCGCCGGCCTTGTGGATGGAACTGAGCACGGCGACGGCGGCGCCAAGGAGTTCTGATTGCCGTAGCATCAGGCCGCGCAGGCGGGCGATTTCGTGGGCGCAGGCGTCCAGGTCGCGGGTGATGGGGGAGGCGTCCAGGTCGGTCACAGGGCGCCTCCCACCATCAGGCCGGCGGCGAAGATGGCCAGGGCCAGCAAGGTATAGCCGACGATGCGGTCCGGGTCGGGCCGGTGGCTGTCGAACCGGCAGTCGTGGCCGAAGGCCTCGCGGCCGGAGCGGGGGAATTTCAGGGTGTAGTTCGATGGCATCATGGCTGTTTCCTCAGCATGTGAGCGGCGTCGAGCACGCGGCGCATGTCCTCGATGGTGATGACCAGGTCGGCTTCCTTGTCGAAGTGGCCGGACTCGCCGTTGATCCAGATCAGCATGTCGCCGTTGACAAGCTGGATGGTGTGTTCGTCCAGCTCAAAGGTGATGACGGCGATGCTCATTCCGAATACCTCCGCATCAGGCCCTTGATGTCCACCTGGTCGCCCAGGGGTTCGTCGGCCGGTGCTTCGATGATGGGGGTTTGCTCGCCGTCGTCATCGTCATCCTCCGGGCCATTGAGCCGGGCGATGAGGGCCAGGAAGGCGAGGGCGAGGAGCACGGCGGCGGAGAGGATCGCCAGGAAGGTTTCGACGTGCATCATGCCGCCACCTTGGGCGCCAGGTCGCCGAGCTGGTGCGCCACCAGGGCGATGGCTTCGCAGCCGGTGCGGGCCAGGACGGTGATCTTGTGCCGGCGGCCGTTGAACACGGTGGTGATCTGGTAGCCATTGAGCGCGCCGCGCCGCTGGCCGGGGAGATATTTGCAGATGGTGAAGGCGTTCATGGTTGGCTCCGGGTGAGCAGGCAGAACTCGCCGGCCTTGAGTCGGGTCAGGACCAGGCGCTGCAGGGTGATGTTGAGCAGCGCCGGGGCGGCGAACAGGTTGCGCGGCAGGCGGCGCGGCGGCGCGGCCAGGGCGATGAGGGCTTCGGTGGGCACGCGCGCCAGGGCGGCGCGCTCGGCGTCGGTGATGCGGTGGGGGGTCATGCGGTGGGGGGTCATGCGGCCCCCTTGTAGCTGGGGCAGCGCGTGCGGATGTCCATGACGAGGGCGTCGCGGAGGTGCATGTTGTGGGCGGTGTCGTTGCGCACCATGGCGGTGTGGATCGGGCCTTGCAGGCGGTTGCGCCAGTAGTCCGAGTCGAAATTCACGGCCAGGGTGACGGCGTCGCGCACGGTGTAGCAGATGGCGTTGAGCATGGCGGCCCCCTCAGTGCGTGCGGCGACGGGCTAGGACGTGGACCGCCAGCTTGACTGGCAGGCCCTGGCCGCGCAGGTATTGGGCGGCGAGGGTGATGTCGCTCTTGGCCATGGTGCGGGCCAGGCTGATGACGGTGGCGAGGCGTTGGTGTTTCATGATCGGCTCCCGGTGATGGCGCGTTGTGCGCCGGTGTTTCCACGATAGGCATATACGCCAGTAGTGTCAAGGTGTATATGCCATGATTGTAAGAAATTTTTTCACGCTTGCCGGGTGACGGATTTTTTCAAGGCGGGTAGGCTAGCGAAAACAACCCTGGGAGCCGCAGATGAAATCCTTCCTGATCAAGAAAAATAAGAGGCAAATGTGCCTTGACACAAAAGGCGTATCTGCCTATCGTTGTTTCCATGACTGATCTCCTTCACTTCGTCCGCGATAGCCTGACCCGATCCATGGGCGACTTGCCCAAGGTTTCGCGGGATACCGGCATCCCATACGACACCGTCCTGCGCATCAAGAACGGCGAGGGCGATCCCGGTTACAGCAAAGTCCAGCGCCTGGCCGAGTACTTCGAGCAGCAAAAGGCCGCCTGATGTTCCCAACAATGCCCTGCCGCCCGGCGACCCGAAAGTCTCCTCCCGGACAAGCGCAAGCGAGTCGGCGCGGCGTGGGCACCCTTACTTCCCTGAGCGCAGCAACTGCGCCCTTCGGCCCGCGTGTCCACACCGCGGGCCTTTTTTCTTCGCGCCCGCTGGCGGGCCGGGATATGTCCGCTACGCAGTCTCCTCTCCAAAAAGCTCTCAAGCCGTCATGGGCTGCCCCGGCCGCGCGCCGGGGTCATCTTTTTGTCGCTGTCGCCATAACCAAGAAGAAGGGCGATCCATGGATTTCTGTGCCTCCTGCATCCGGTTCGCGCTGATGCCCGAGAAACTGCTGGACGAGATGACGATCAAGCTGGGCCTGGACCAGAAGCGCCGCCTGGTGGCGCTGGCCGAGGCGGATGGATTGACGGCGTCCGAGTTGGTGCGGCGGTTGATCGAAAGCCATATCGAGGATCGTGCGGCGAATTACCGCGCGCTCCATTCCATCTTCGGCGAGAGCCGGTCAACACCCAAGGAGTGACAGCATGGGACGTGATGAGAGGGTGAGAGCCCGCCATCCCGGCGCGGCACGGCGTTTGTGGACGCTGTTGCTGGAACGCGACGGCCTAGTGGATGCTTTCATGGCGCGGGATATCGTGGCGCAATACCCGGAGTTCAATGTTGGCCGCTATCCGGAGAAGAGCGTCGGCCGGGCCATCGGCCATCTGATCCGCATGGGCGGGGTGGAGGTGGCCGAGCGCGTGCGCCTGCCGGGTGAGACGTGGATAACGTGCGTGTATCGCCGTTGCTCGGATGTGCTGTCTGCCCCGGTGCGGCGCACGCCTGTGCCGGTGAAGCCGGCCAACCTGCGCGAGATCCGCTTCCCAGATACGTGGAAACCGTTTCGTGATGGTGAGCGCAAGAGCAAGTGGTTGGGCTATGCCTCGCCCCTGGCGGGGATCGAGTGATGGTGGCCCGCCTGGCGATGAAGTGGCGCAAGCCCATGGCCCAGGCCCACTCCATTGCAAAACGAAAGACGGCGAAGGGCAGGGCGTCGGCCATCCATGCGTGGTGCGAGATGTGCAAGGAGGCCCTGCGTGGTGATGTGCCAGTGCGAGGCGTGCAGCCCGACCCCGTCCCCAACCTGGACCCGGGCGCACGCGCTGAGGTGCGAGGCGCGCATGGTCTTGCGCCTGAAGGACCAGACCGCCCACGAGTACCTGGCCCAGGTGGAAGCCAGGCGCGGCTACCCATCGAGGAGGCAGCTTGAACAGGCCATCGCCCAGGAAAGAAATCCCCGCTCCCCTGCTGGGTAGCCTATGGCATGGCGTCGAAGGCAAGGCGCAACACAAGCCAGATGATGGGTCCTTCCTGGCCTTCTCCCTTGCGGGTAATCCGCGC
>JADFDL010000134.1 GCA_018262875.1 Rhodocyclaceae bacterium
AAGTCATGCGGGACCTGCTGGCGCCCCATTACGTGCAGCGTTGAAGGCGCTTCAGCGCGCGTCCTTCTTGCCGCCCGCAGTCAGCGCCAGCGCTTCGCGGATCGCCTCGGGCGCCTTCATGATGTTCATGAAGCTGTTCGCGCCCATCATCGACAGGTCGGGAAAGCTGATGGCGATGCGAAAGCGGGCGTACAAGGCATACACCTTGTTGTCGGAGACCAGGATGTCGTAGGGAAGATGCGCCGTCGACTTGACGTCCTTGAAGTCGATCTCGCTCATGATGTACTTGTCGTCCATGTTTTTGCCGGCATCGCCCTCGCCCTTCATGGCGACGCCGAACAGCGTCTCCTTCTTGCCGGCGACATCGACGCGATAGACCTTGGTCACACCCTGCCTGCCGGCGGCTAGACCGGTCTCGACCGCCTTCACCGCCTCTTCATGACTGGCGTACTTGGCGAGCTCGTTCGGCTCGTCGAAGTATTCCATGCCGAAGGTGTAGTGGTACTTGCGCAGCTTCTCCGCCGTCAGGCCCTTGGCGCCATACTCCTCGACCTTGCCGAGCGCCGCCTGGAGTTTCGCGGCCGTGTCCCTCAGGTCGCCGGCCATGCGGTAGGCGTTCGCCATGTAGGCCGGGTTGGTGTAGGCCACCTGGACGTCGTTGCCGACCTTGGTGACGGACACGCGCTGCGCTGCGCCGAAGCCGCCGTGCTCCGATTTCGCCGCGATGGTCCGCATCTCCTCGTTGGTGACGATGATGATGGTGGCGCTGGGATAGGGTGTGTAGGTGCCGGCGACGGTGAAACCGTTCTGCGTCAGCGCCGCCTTGACGACGTCCGCCTTCGCAGCCACCTCGCCGGGCCCTTTCGAACCCAGCACGAAGGGTTTCAGCACCGCATCCTGCGCCAGGACGGCACTGCTGATGCCGAAAAACAGGCAAAACACTCCCCTGAGAATGGCTCTCATCGTTGCTCTCCTTTGGTAATTAGGGATTTATGGTTTGGTGAAACAAAAAGGGCCGAAGCGCAAGCGCTTCGGCCCAATATTTCTACCGCATCGACGGACGGGCTGGATCAGAACTTCAGGCCGTAGGCAATGCCCAGCGAGTCTTGGTGCATTTTCAGATTGACCTCCGCAGTTCCCGGAGGCGCCAGCGGGAACGAACCGGAACCCTTCACCTTCTTGCTGAAGGCGTGCATGTAGGCCACTGTCAGTTCCGAGCTGGGCGACACAGCCCAAGTCGCGCCCAAGGTCAGATGGTTCTCGATCACGCCGGGGGCAAGCATGTTGAAGAGGGTTTCATCTTTGGGAATCGGTTGCCGCGTCGTGCTGACACCTGCACGCAAGGTCAGCTTGTCGCTATAGGCGTAGCTCAGGCCGAGCTTGAACACCGTCATGTCGCGCCAGCCGAAGCCCGGACCGTTATCGCTGCCCAGGGGATTTCCCGCCAGCAGATTCAGAACCGAATTCGAAATCGAATCGATGCTGCCGTAATTGATCTGCTGGACATCGGCGGCAACCGTCAACTTCGGCGTGGCCTTGACGGCGATGCCGATGCCATAGTTTTCGGGAATGTCGAAATCCCCCTGCTCGGCAAACAGGCCTTTGTACTTGCCGAACTTGCCCATCCGGGTGCGGGACTGATAGGTTGCACCGACAGTCACCGCATCGGTGAGATTACCCGTATAGCCGATCTTGATGCCCCAACCGGTCGATGAATCGGTTCCCCTGTCGGTAAGATTGGCCCCAGACATCGAGAACGCGGTAAAGCCGGCCAATCCGTCGGCCCTGAAGCGCTGATAAGCGAGGTTAAGTGACGCGCCGACGGCATGGTCTTTGGTGATCTTGTAGGCGAAGGTTGGCGCAATGAACAACTGTTCCAGGTTCACGCCGGTTCTCTGCCCGGTGCCTCCATTGAACAGTGGGATACCGCCACCGAACGGAGCCGGACCGTTGTCGTAAGTCGTATTCATGCCGCCGTTGCCATACACGCTGATGCCCAGCGACATGTTCCAGCCAAGCATCTTGTTATAGCCGAACTCCGGCACCAGGAAATTCTTCTTGCCGTTGCCGCTGAAATCGCCCGTCAGACCGGGGATGACGCCAAAGGGAGAAACGATTTCGGAGTCGCGGATCGGCCGGAACCAGTCCACGCCGACATCGAGTCGATCGCCCACGAACGCCATGCCGGCCGGGTTGGTCGCCGCGGCCATGGCATCCTGCGGCAACGCGATGCCGACGCCCGCCATGCCTTTGGCCTTCATGCCATAGCCGTGCGAGAAATAGCCGTTGGTCGCCAGCGCCAGGCCCGGCGCCGTAAAGCCGGCAACCGCCAGAACACCCATCAGTCTTTTCAGTTTCATTGTCCCGCCCCCCTCTAGTTAATCAGTACGAATCCGCAAGCTATTCATTCACAACAACACTCATCCCAATGGGGTTTCCTTTGATTACAATTACATGTAGAGGCTGACATCCGCCTGCTGCGCTTGCGGCAGGAACGTCGCCGCTCCGGCATACTCCACGCCGTCGATGAAATCGCCGTGGGTGAAGCCGAACAGATCCACCGTCATCTGGCAGCCGATGAACTTGACGTCGGCCTCCTGCGACAGGGAACGCAACTCCTCGATCGAGGCAACGCCATTGTTCTTGATGGTCTGCTTCATGAGCATGGTCGCCATCGACTCGAAACCAGGGATGCCGGCCTGGATGAGGTTCGGGATGTTCCAGTTGATGCCCTTGAACCAGTCCGGCCCGAAAGGCATTTTCATCGGCATGCCGGGGTTGCCCAGCGGGCTCACTTTCAGGTCGCTGATGTCTTTCTTCAGCAGGTTGAGGCCGTAGAAGGTGAAAAAGATGCTGACGTCCCAGCCGAGGGCGGCGGCCGTCGACGCCAGGATGAAGGGTGGGTAGGCCCAGTCGAGCGTGCCCTTGGTGGCGATGATGGTCATCGAGGGCGTCTTCGCCGCCTTCAACTCCTCCAGTTTTTGAGGCAGGATTTCATCCAGTCGCTGACGGATCAGGGCATCCAGCGCGGCGTTGTCGATTGGCATGTTCATCTCCCTACCTCCACTTGTCCTTGCAGGAGGGCCGGTGGCATCTCCCTGTCATTTTTTGAAACATTAATGAATAATGATGTTCTAAGGTACGGCTGGCCGCCAGACGATTCTTCTTATTTGCCTATATTGTTCGCATATGTTGCGCTGCGGCAACGCTGCAAAGCAAAACGGCCCGGGGTTCCCGGGCCGTTTCAACGCAAACCTGCGATTACTTTCGCTTGATAAAGAACTCGTATTCCTTGCCCTGCTCCGCGGTCGAAAGCAGTTCGTTGCCGGTCTGCTTGGCGAAAGCGGCGAAGTCCTTCACCGAACCCGGATCGGTAGCCATGATGCGCAACACCTGGCCACTGGTCATTTCCGCCAGCGCCTTCTTGGCGCGCAGAATCGGCAGCGGGCAGTTCAGTCCCTTGGCATCCAGTTCCTTGTCGAAGTTCATGTCGGTTCCTCCTAGTGATTTGATCGAAGCTCACGAAATTTCAGCCATGGCTAATATACTTTTGCGTGGCCCTCAGCGCAACCCGTCGCGGGCAATCGAAAACATCGAATTTCTTTCTCCCGCCATTCAGGAAATCACCTGATAGTAGAGATTCTGTGGATGGTTCGCCTGGGCGAAGAAGAACCAGCGCTCGGCGAGCAGGCCAAGATACTGCACGGCAAACGCCGCCAGCAGCAGGGCCGCGGCGCCCGTCGCCGCCCCGCCGGCCAGCAATCCGAGCGGCAGCGGGAAAGTCAGCAGAAGGAAAATCCACTTCACCTGGCGCAGGAAGGCGGCCGACCTGCCGTGGAAGAACTCCCGCGTGTTGAACGAGCCGCCCATGGCGCCCTGCGCCTTCTGCGCGATGCGCGGATGCTTGACGCCGATAGCCGTGCGCAGGGTGGACTTCGGCTTGAGACGTGCGTTGCGCAGCAGGGAGGCGACACGGCCGATGAGGGCAAGCAGCGTCAGGATCATCGCCCAGCCGGCAGAGAACCTCGTCACCTCCGGCGCCGCCAGCGCGGTGGCCAGCACGAAGCCCGACGCCCCGCCCAGCAAGGTGTAGTTGATCACCGTCAGCGGCGTGTGCCATTCCTGCAGGAAGCGCAGGCAGGCGTAAATCATCCCGGTGCACACGAACAGCGCGAACGCCAGCACGGTGCCGGCCACGCCGAGAATCGCCGTGACATTGACTGGCACGCCGGAAGGCAGCGTCGCCAGCGTTAGGTTGAAACCGGTGAAGTGCGCCGCGCCATAGAGGAACACCGTGCCCATGAAGGCCGGCAGAACGATCACCTCGCGCGACAGCCAGGACGTGCGCCATTTCGCGGCCGAGCGCCAGGCGCGTTCGGGATGGCCGAGATGGAAGAAGGAGGCGATCAGGCCGGCAACGAGGAAACCCAGCGCCAGCGCGCTGCCGAGAGCGTAGAAGCGGCTTGCCTGCGGCGGCAGCAGATCGAAGGCGGCGTAGGACTCGACAGTGAACAGGGCGAGAAACAGCCCCTGGCCGACGCCGATCAGCGTCGTGAGAAAAATGACTGAAAACGCGGGATGCATGGTGTTGGGTATTACCAGGAGGTCACGTCGTCGAGCGAAGGCTCGGCCTTGGCCGGTTTCGGCAGCTTGCCATCGACCTTGAGCGGGTTGTCGGCGCGCACCAGTTCGTCCTCGCGGATGCGCAGCTTCGTCTTGCGGCGCGGCAGGTAGTGGTTGGCCGGCTGCGTGCCCCATTCGGGCATGAGCGGATAGCCGCCGCTCTCGCGGATGGCCGTCGACACTTCCGAGTCCGGATCGTGCACGTCGCCGAACAGTCGCGCGCTGGTCGGGCAGGCGAGGACGCAGGCCGGCTTGCGGTCGCGTTCCGGCAGTGCCTTATCGTAGATGCGGTCCACGCAGAGCGTGCACTTCTTCATCACTTTCTGCTTCTCGTCGATCTCGCGCGCCCCGTAGGGACAGGCCCAGGAGCAGTACTTGCAGCCGATGCACTTGTCGTAGTCGACGAGGACGATGCCGTCCTCCTTGCGCTTGTAGGAGGCGCCGGTCGGGCACACCGGCACGCAGGGCGGCTCCTCGCAGTGCAGGCATGACTTCGGGAAGTGCACGGTTTCCGTGTTCGGGAACTCGCCCACCTCGAAGGTCTGCACGCGGTTGAAGAAGGTGCCGGTCGGATCGGCGCCGTAGGGATTGAAGTCGGCGAGCGGGCCGGCCTGCCCGGAGGTGTTCCACTCCTTGCAGCTCGTCACGCAGGCGTGGCAGCCAACGCAGACGTTGAG
>JADFDL010000135.1 GCA_018262875.1 Rhodocyclaceae bacterium
GGCGGTGATGAGGCGGGGCGCCGGCTTACCGGGGATCAGCGCCGTGGTGATGATGACGTCCACTTCCTTCGCCTGTTTGGCGTACATCTCGCGCTGGGCCTGCTGGAAGCCCTCGCTCATCACCTTGGCGTAGCCGCCGCCGCCGGAACCTTCCTCTTCGTAATCGACCTTGACGAATTCGCCGCCGAGCGAGACGACCTGATCGGCCACTTCGGCACGGGTGTCGTTGGCGCGCACGATGGCGCCCAGTCCGGCGGCGGTGCCGATCGCCGCCAGGCCGGCGACGCCAGCGCCGGCGATGAAGACCTTGGCCGGCGGGATCTTGCCCGCTGCCGTGATCTGGCCGTTGAAGAAGCGGCCGAAGGCGTTGGCGGCCTCGATGACGGCGCGGTAGCCGGCGACGCCAGCCATGGAGGTCAACGCGTCCATCTTCTGCGCGCGGGAGAGCTGGCGCGGCAGTGCGTCGATGGCCAGCACGGTCGCCTTCCTGGCGACGAGCTGCTGCATCAGTTCGGGGTTCTGCGCCGGCCAGATGAAGCCGACCAGCATCGTGCCTTCTTTCATCAGGCCGACTTCTTCGGCGGTGGGGCCGCGCACCTTGAAGACGATGTCGGCGGACGCCCAGAGTGCTGCCGCGCCGTCGACCACCGATGCGCCGGCAGCGCGGTAGGTGTCATCGCCGAAATTCGCCGCGTCTCCGGCGCCGGACTGGACGGCAACCGCGAAACCGAGCTTGATGAGTTTTTCGACCACCTCCGGAACGGTGGCGACGCGTTTTTCGCCCGCAGCCGTTTCCTTCGGCACGCCTATGACCAGCGGCATGGCACTTCCCCCTTGTGGTTCCTGTGTTCCTGTTATTGGAAATCGCCCCTGCCCTGGAAAACAGCCGGCCTTGACGATAGACGGCAATAATACTTAAATCGATACGCTATGGGTAGGTTGCAACAACCTTGAGGCCTGAATAATGAAAAAGACCCGCAAGCTCCGCTCGCAAAAAGTCGGCATGGCGCCAGGGGCGCTGGTCCACCTCGGCGAACGGCGGACGGCACGGCCGGACATCACCCTGTTCGAGTTCGATGCCGGTTCGCTGCTGGAAAAGCGCTTTCAGTCCATCGCGGAATCGCGCGGGTACGGCCGCGGCAAGGGAACCCTCTGGCTCAACGTGCATGGCCTGCACGAGCCCGAGGTCATGGCGGAAATCGGCCGCCGCTTCAATCTGCACCCCCTGGTGCTGGAAGACATCCTCAACACCGACCAACGGCCGAAGGTGGACGACTACGGCGACTATCTCTACATCGTCGCCCGCTTCTTCGAGTACGACACGGCCAGCGCCACGATCTCCTCGGACCAGGTCAGCATAGTGCTGGGCGACGACTTCGTCCTCACCTTCCAGGAGCGGCCGACCGGCACCTTCGATCCGCTGCGCGATCGCCTGCGCGGCGACAAGGGCCAGATCAGGAGGCTCGGCGCCGACTACCTCGCCTATTCCCTGCTCGATACCCTGGTCGACCGCTACTTCACCATTCTCGAACAGCTCACCGAGCGCACCGAGGCCATCGAGGATCTGCTGCTGCTGAAGACCACGCCCGCCCTGCTCAAGGAGATCCACGACATCAAGCGCGAGACGCTGGTGATGCGCCGCGCCGTCTGGCCGCTGCGCGAAGTCGTCAACAGCCTGACGCGGGCCGATCAGCGCTTCTTCAAGCCGGCGACGCAGCCTTATCTGCGCGACGTCTACGACCACACCGTGCATGTCATCGAATCGCTCGAGGGCATCCGCGACCTGATTGCCGGCATGCTCGACATCTACCTCTCCGGCATTTCCAACCGGGTCAACATGGAAGTGCGCATCCTCGCCGTCATCACCACCCTGTTCATGCCGGCGGCGCTGATCGCCGGCATCTTCGGCATGAACTTCCGGCACATGCCCCTGATCGAGGACAACGAAGGTTTTTTCATCGCGCTCAGCATGATGGGAACGATAGCTCTGGTAATGGGTACGGTTTTCTGGCGACGGCGCTGGCTGGGGTAGGAGCTCCTGACATATCGAAACGCGTGATGCGTTGTGCTTGGATGGCGATGGATGCAAGGCGCGGTGCGCCGCCCGCAGTCATTCTGCGGGCAAGCGCCGCAACGCCGCAGACGCGCCATCCAAGCACAACCCTTCGGGGCGTCGGCGTTTGGGCGCATCGCGTCGTTGCGGCTCCTTGCTTGGGAATGACCCAAGCAGCGTCGCCGCGCCTAGCGCTGCATCCCAAACGCCTTAGCCGCACACGCGTTTCGATATGTCAGGAGCTCCCGTATCATAAGATTCGCCTGAAATACTGATCATCGCCGCCCTGCGGTTTTCGTGATTTTTTTCACGTTTTTTTCTGTAGAATCCTCCCCACAAAAAAATCGCCCGGCCAGGAATCGCTGCGGCGAACAGTGTGAGTAGCCACCCAGGGAGAACACGCATTGCAGGCTGTTCCGCCATTGCCGAGTCGTCGCAACGCCTCCCCTGCCGCGGAATCGGCGCCGGATAGCGCCCTGACCGAGTTGCGTGCGCTGCACGCCCTCGCCGAAACGATCAACCGCAGCCGTTCGCTCGAATCGGTCTATCCCGAAGCCTTGCAGGCATTGCGCTGGATCTGCGCGGCCGACCGCGCCGCCGTCCTGCTGTCGGATGCGCAGAACGCCATGCGTTTCGCCGCTTCGGACGGTCTCTCCGACCGCTACCGTGCCGCCGTGGAAGGCCATTCGCCCTGGGCGTCCAACGAGGAAAACGCCCAGCCCGTCCTGGTGCCCGAGCCGGAACGGGAGCCGTCCATCGCCCCGCTGCTGCCGCTATTGCGCCAGGAAGGCATCGCCTCGCTCGCCTTCATCCCGATCGCGCACCAGGGCCGGCTGCTCGGCAAGTTCATGCTGTATTTCGATACGCCGCATGAAATGACGGCAGAGGAGGTCCGCCTTGCCCTGACCGTCGCCGAATACCTGGCGCTGGCCGTCTCGCGCCAGCGCGCGCTGGAGGAAACCCACCGGCTCAATGGCGAACTGGAAGAACGCGTGCGGCGCCGCACCCGGCAACTGGAGGAAGCCAACCGGGAAATGGAGGCCTTCTGCTATTCGGTGTCGCACGATTTGCGCGCTCCGCTGCGCGCGCTGGACGGATTCTCGCGCATCCTGCTGGATGAGGCCGGCCACATCCTCGTCGACACGGACAAGAGCAACCTGCGCCGCATCATCGCCGCCAGCGAACGCATGGGCGGCCTCATGGACGACCTGCTCAAGCTGTCGCGCATCGGCCGCGCCGGCATGCGCCTGACCGATGTCGATCTCGGCGGCATCGCCGCCGGAATTCTCGAACGCCTGCGCAACGGCAAGCCGGAGCACCGCGTCACCGTGCAGATCGCTCCCGGCCTGACGGCGCAGGCCGACGCCGGCCTGATGCGCATCGCCCTGGAAAATCTGCTCGAGAACGCCTGGAAATACACCGGCAGGACGGCCGAAGCGCACATCGAGTTCGGCAGCATGGAAATGGACGGACGGGTGGATTTTTTCCTCCGTGACAACGGCGCCGGATTCGATCTTCGCTACGCGAAGAAGCTGTTCTCGCCGTTCCAGCGCGCGCACTCGCCCGGCGAATTCGAAGGCAACGGCATCGGCCTGGCCATCGTCCAGCGCATCGTGCAGCGCCACGGCGGCCGCATCCGGGCCGAATCCGAACCCGGCCGCGGCTCGACCTTCTGGTTTACGCTTTGGGAAGAGGGAATCCCGGCGGAACTGCTGCGGCCGGCTTCTTCTCGGCCTTCTTCTCCACCAGCTTGACGATCACCAGCGAGCAGTTGTCGCCGTGGCCGCTGGCGCGGTCGCGCGCGCGCTGGATGAGGATCTCCGCCGCCGCGCGGGGCGGATGGGCGGCCAGCACGCCGCCCAGCTCGGCATCCGAAAAGTAGGCCCAGAGACCGTCGGAACAGAGCAGGAAGGTGTCGCCATCGGCCAGCGGCGATGTGCCGCCGAGGTCGATCGTCGGCTCGCGCTCGGAACCGAGGCAGCCGAGCAGGACGTTTTTCTGCGGATGCTGCTCCGCCTGCTCGGGTGTGAGGAAGCCCTGCTTCACCATCTCGTTCACATAGGAGTGGTCGAAGCTGCGGCTGACCAGCTTGTCGCCGCGGAAATGGTAGATGCGCGAGTCGCCGCAATGCGCCCAATCGACCCGGCCGGCCTGGAACAACAGCACGCAGGCGGTGGTGTGCGGATCCTGCTCGCTGGTGAAGCGCGTCAGCTTGGTGACGACATGGGCTTCCTCGATGATCGCGCGCAGAAGCACCTCGGGCGTCTCGTCGCCCGGCGCGAATTCCTCGAAATTCTGCCGCGCCTTGAGCACCACCTGTTCGGCGGCCATGGCGCCGCCGCTGTGCCCGCCCATGCCGTCGGCCAGCACGGCCATGAGCATCCCGCGCCGGGTGGTGTGGGGAAACAGTGCGATGCGATCCTGCTGTTCCTTGCGGTCGCCGATATGCTGGGCGGAACAGGTTTCTACGCTGAGGGCCATGGGTGGGTATCTTCAACAATCCGTCGGTTTGACTTTATCATGCAATGGTCGCTGCCGCGCAGCCGATGCCAGGAGACATGAATGCTTTATCCGCGCAGGGGATTCAACCAGGTCAGGGTCGGCGAGCGCTTCGAGAGCGCCATGACCATGACGGAAACGCACATCGTGATGGGCGCCGGGCTGTTCGGCGACTTCAACCGGCTGCATGTCGACGAACCCTTCGCCAAGGCATCGCGCCATGGCGGCCGCATCGCCCACGGCTACCTCACCAGTTCCCTCATCGCCGCCTCCTACGGCATGGTCTTCCACGGCACCGCGATCGCCTACCTGGAGCACGCCTGCAAGTTCCTCAAGCCGGTGCGCGCCGGCGACACGCTGACCACGGTCTGGGAGATCACCGGCCTCACGCCGAAGCCGAAGCACGACGGCGGCATCGTCGCCATGAAGGCCGCCTGCACCAACCAGGACGGCGAGTTGGTGGCCGAGGCGACGGGGACGATGCTGGTGAAAAACGCCGAATAGCCTGTGTGGGCGTCAGCCCTTCTGCTTTTCCTCTTCCCGCAGCCGCAGCACGCGCCGCTGCACCTTGCCGGTGGTGGTCATCGGCAGGCTGTCGATGAACTCGATGGCCTTCGGGTATTCGTAGGGCGCGAGATACTGCCGCACGTGGGCCTGCAGCTCGGCCTCCAGTTCGCCTGACGCCTGCCGGCCCGGCTGCAGCACGATGAAGGCCTTGACGATGGTGCCGCGCGTCTC
>JADFDL010000136.1 GCA_018262875.1 Rhodocyclaceae bacterium
TGCGCCAGCGACTTGCCGCGGAATGAAGGCGAGAGCTGCGGCACCAGCAGCTGCTCCAGCATGGCCGGATCGACGCGCAGCAGCGCCCGCTCCTTGCCGATGAGCCCCTCGTGGAACATCTCGACCGAGGTGCGCACCATGGCGCGGGCATTCATCTTGCCGTTGCGCGTCTGCAGGCAGTAGAGCCGCCCCTTCTCGATGGTGAACTCGAAGTCCTGCACCTCGTGGTAGTGCGACTCCAGCCGGTTGTGCAGCTCCATCAGCTGGCGGTAGATCTCCGGCATCTCCTTTTCCATCTCGGCGATGGGCTTCGGCGTGCGGATGCCGGCCACCACGTCCTCGCCCTGGGCATTCACCAGGTACTCGCCGTAGATCAGGTTTTCGCCGGTGCCCGGGTTGCGCGTGAAGCCGACGCCGGTCCCCGAATCGTTGCCCATGTTGCCGAACACCATGGTGCACACGTTCACCGCCGTGCCATTGGCCATGTCCTTCGTGATCCTGAACTGCTTGCGGTAATCCACCGCGCGCTTGCCCATCCAGGAACGGAACACGGCGCCGACGGCGATCTCCAGCTGCTCGTAGGGATCGGCCGGGAAGGGCTTGCCGGTATGGCGCTGAACGATTGAAAGGAATTCGCCGGCCAGCTCCTGCAGATGCTCGGCGGAAAGATCGACGTCCTGCAGCGCGCCGTACTTTTTCTTGACGGCGTGCATTTTCTCGTCGAAGGCCTCGTCGGCGATGCCCAGGGCGATCTTGCCGAAGAGCTGGATGAAGCGGCGATAGGCGTCCCAGGCGAAGCGCGCATTGGCAGTCAGCTTGATCAGGCCCTTCAGCGACACTTCGTTGAGGCCCAGATTGAGGATGGTGTCCATCATGCCCGGCATCGACATCGCCGAGCCGGAGCGCACCGACACCAGCAAGGGGTTGTCGGCGCTGCCGAAGCCCTTGCCGGTCTTCTTCTCCAGCGCCTTCATGTGCGACTTGATGCCGTCCATGAGCCCTTCGGGAAGCTGGTTCTTCTCCAGGTAGGCGAGGCAGGCCTCGGTGGTGACGGCGAAGCCCGGCGGGACATTCAGTCCGATCTGCGTCATCTCGCACAGATTGGCGCCCTTGCCGCCGAGCAGCATCTTGTCCTTGCCGTCGCCGTCCTCGAAATCGAATATGAATTTGCGGGTATTCATGATGGCCCCTGGCTCGTCGCTTCGGTTGAAAATGATGCGTTGCAGTGTGCCACGGCCGACAGCGGAAAACCATGACCGGGACGTGGTTGAAACCGGAAATTTGCCGCCAATATTTCTTTGAGCCTATAAGTTAAACTTGTCATTCATTCCAGGAGGAAAGTGCGATGAAGCTCTACTACAGTCCCGGCGCCTGCTCCCTGTCTCCCCACATCGTGCTGCGCGAGGCGGGCCTGTCCTTCGATCTGGTGAAGAAGGATCTCCATTCCCAGACCCGGGAGGACGGCAGCGACTATCGCACCGTCAATCCCAAGGGCTACGTGCCGGCACTGGTCCTCGACGATGGCCAGGTCCTCACCGAGGGCCCGGCCATCGTGCAATACCTCGCCGACCGGGTCCCCGGGAAAAAGCTGGCGCCGCCGGCCGGCACGCTGGAGCGCGTCCGCCTGCAGGAATGGCTGAACTACATCACCTCGGAACTGCACAAGACCTTCAGCCCGCTCTTCAACAAGCAGGCCTCGGAAGACTGGAAGGCGGCAGCGCGCGAACTGCTCGACCGCCGCATCGATTTCGTCGCGAAGGCGCTCGAAGGCCGCAGCTATCTCATGGGCGATACCTTCACCGTGGCCGACTGCTACCTGTTCACCGTGCTCAACTGGGCGGGGTGGGTGAAGATCGACCTGTCGCGCTGGCCGAGCGTGACCGAGTATCTCAAGCGCGTCGCCGCGCGGCCGGCGGTGCAGGCAGCGCTGCAGGCGGAAGGCTTGCTCAAGGACTGATCCGTTCGCACCCGATGGAAGGCGCTCTTCCCGCAGCAGAATCCGCCTATCATGGCAGCGCCATGACGACACTTCGCACTGCATTTCTTGCCTGCCTGGCGCTGACGCCCCTGGCAGCGCAGGCACAAACCCACGCCCCGGCCGAAGATCGGCCGGGGCGCATCGTTCTCGTGCCCATGTCCGTCGAGCGCCCCGCCGGCGCAGGCTGGACTCTGGTGCGGCGCACCGACACCGACCTGACCTTTCTCCATCCGGCCGACAAGGAACACAACAGCCTGGTCGCCATCGCCAGCGGCAAGGTGCCGGACAAGCGTGTCCGCACCACGGACGAACTCGCCGCCCAATTGCGCAAGGATCTGAAGGAGAAAGCCGACCCCAAGCGCTTCGAAATACTCACGGAGGAAATCCATCCGGACGCCGCCTCCGATCGCAAATGCGTGCGCTACCGGCAGCACGCCAGGGATCTCGCCGCGACCGGCGCGGACGGCAAAGCGCAACTGATCGACCTTTACGGGCAGGTCTGCCTGCATCCGGCGGACGAAGGCATCGTGCTGGCCGCCACGCTTTCCGGGCGCGCGCCGCCAGGCGGCGCCGGCAAGGACAACGTCGCCGAGCTGGCCGAGCGATTTTTCAAGGGCGTGCGCCCCCATGCACCGCTCAAGGGCAAGGCCTGGCAAGCGCTCGCCGAGCAGGGCGATGCCAATGCCCAGGTCTGGCTGGCACGCACCCTGCTGCAGACCAACGAACTGGAGTCAGCCATCGTCTGGCTGGGCCGGGCGGCGGACAAAGGCCATGTCGACGCCCAGACCCTGCTCGGACTGGCCTACCTGACCGGCCGCGCCGTCACCCGGAGTCCCGATGAGGCGCTCAAGTGGCTGCGCATGGCCGCCGAGAAAGGCTATCCGAAGGCCGAGGGGCTACTCGGCTGGGCCCTCATCACGGCTGCGGAAGTACGCAATGAGGCGGAAGGAGGACGCTGGACGCGCAAGGCGGCCGCAGACGGCGACCCGCTCGGCCAGGCGCTGCTCGGCGAACTCCTGTTGTTCGGGAGGGCCGGCACGGAGAAGAACGAAGCCGAGGGGGCCGGCTGGGTCCGCAAGGCTGCCGAGCAGGCGGATGCCCGGGCGCAATTCCTGCTCGCAGGCCTGCTGTCCGACGGCGTCGGCGTGGAAAAGGATGTGGCCCAGACCCGCTTCTGGCTGGAACTCGCCGCCGCGCAAGGCCATGCCGAGGCACGGAAAATCCTCGATCGGGCGAAACGTCCGGCCGGGTCGGCACCGGCACCGGCGCCGGCGACCGCCCCGGCGGAGAGCAAGTAACCGCTTCGGCGGTGCATGGTGCACCGCGTCTTTATTCCGCAACAAAGCCGGCGTAGGCTGGAATCCTGAAAGCCAGCAGGAGACCGTCATGGTCAATGCAATCCCGATCGGCAACCTCGCGGAGTGCTACGCCAACGCCCTCGCCATCGAGCGCGAAGCGGCGGCGCGCAGCGCGCAGTTCGCGGAATTCCTCGACGATCACGGCGAACAGGACGCGGCGGAGCTGTTCCACAAGCTGGCGCGCTACGAACAGCAGCATGTCGATGATCTGCTGCTGCGCACCTCCGGCATGCCGCTGCCCGCACTGCGTTCCTGGGAATTCAGCTGGCTGGACAACGCGCCCGCGGAGCAGGTCAACCACGACTTCATCTTCCACCTCATGACGCCGCATGACGCGCTGAAGATCGCGCTCGATGCCGAGAAGCGCGCGCAGGCGCTCTACGAGCAGGCCGTCGCCGTCAGCGACGATCCGGAAGTGAAGCGGCTGGCGCGCGAGCTGGCCGGCGAGGAGCTGGAACACATCGCCTGGCTGGAGGAAGCGCTGCAGAAGGCGCCGCGCCCGCTCACCACGGAAGCCGACTACGAAGCGCTACTCAGCGTTTCTTCGCTCCACTGACGAAGGTCATCGGAAACACCACCTCCGCCGCCGCATGTTTCTGCGGCGCGTTCTGGTAATCCGGCATGTGCGGAGCGGCGCTGCCCGAAGCCGACATCAGCTTGCCGATCAGAATCTGGATCTGGTCCGAGAACCAGTCCTCCTCGAAATGCGTCGGCAGGAAGCGCAATTCCCTGACACGCTCGGGGATTTCCCCGGCAGCGATCACATCGTCAGCCGCGTAGGCGCCGGAAAAAAAACGCCCGGCGAGAAAGCGCATGAAATGGCCGCCGGTTCCATCCGCAGCCAGCACGAAGACGCGCGCGCCCGACGGCGAAGCGTCGTCCTCCTCCTCGAACACCGGATGCACGGCAAAAGCCGCGGCGTTGCTTTCCACGACATACTGGACGGCCTCGTCGAAGGAGAGGCGATTGTCCTCGGGTATGGGCGGGTCGCTGTCAGGGTTATTGTCAGTCATTCCGATTCTCTGATTCCTGGGGGACGAATACCCTAGCAGCCCGCCCGTGCCTGTGGCAAGCTGGCTTTTCTCTCCGGCAATTCAAAATCTCTATTCAAATGCCCGACAACAAGCGGCCCGTCATCGCCATCCACGGCGCGCGCCAGAACAACCTGAAGAACCTCAGCCTCGACCTGCCCACCGGACAACTCATCGTCGTCACCGGCGTCTCCGGCTCGGGCAAGAGCTCGCTCGTCTTCGACACGCTCTACGCCGAGGGGCAGCGGCGCTACGTCGAGACCTTCTCGCCCTATGCGCGGCAGTTCCTCGACCGCATGGACAAGCCGCAGGTGGATCGCATCGATGGCATCCCGCCGGCCATCGCCATCGACCAGACCAACCCGGTGCGCACCTCGCGTTCCACCGTCGGCACCATGACGGAGCTTAACGACCACCTCAAGCTGCTCTACGCACGCGCGGCGCGGCTGTTCTGCCGCGGCTGCGGCCAGCCGGTGCGGCGCGACACGGCCGAGAGCATCTTCGCTGCAATAGTCAGCCGCTGCGGCACGGCGAACAATCCGCGCCTGGTCATCACTTTCCCGGTGACGGTGCCGCACAACTTCAGCGAGGCGGAGGTGCTGCGCCTGCTGGAGGCGCAGGGCTACACGCGCATCCACGCCCGCCACGGTAAGACGCTCGAGGTGGTGCAGGATCGCCTGCGCCTCGCCGGCGCCGAGCGCGCCCGCGTCATCGAGGCACTGGAAGCCGCGCTGCGCGTCGGCCAGGGCCGCGTCGCTGTCTACCCGCTGACGGATGACGGGGCTCCACTCCCTCCGTGGAAATTTTCCATCGACCTGCACTGCGCCGACTGCGACATCCACTACGCCGAACCCGCGCCCAGCAGCTTTTCCTTTAACTCGCCGCTGGGCG
>JADFDL010000137.1 GCA_018262875.1 Rhodocyclaceae bacterium
CTGCGGCTTCTGCGGCGCCGGCTTCGCCACAGCCGGCTCATCGCGCTCGACGGTACGCGGCGGCTGGGAACCGCAGGCCGCAAGAAGCAAAACCACGGCGCACACGGCGACACGGCGAAAACCAGGCAAGTCCGCCGTGTCGCCGTGCCCGCCGTGGTGAGCTCTCAAGCTCATTTCTGCACGAGCATCCGATGCTTGTGGATGCTCATCAGTATGCCGATACCGAGGAACAGCGTCACCAGCGCCGTGCCGCCGTAGCTGGCGAAGGGCAGCGGCACGCCCACCACCGGCAGGATGCCGCTGACCATGCCCATGTTCACGAAGGCGTAGGTAAAGAAGATCAGCGTGATGCTGCCGGCCAGCAGGCGCGAGAACAGCGTTGGTGCGTTGGCGGCGATCATCAGACCACGGCCGATAAGCAGCGCGTAGAGCACCAGCAGGAAAGTATTGCCGAGCAGGCCGAACTCCTCTGAGAGCACGGCGAAGATGAAGTCGGTGTGCCGCTCCGGGATGAATTCGAGGTGCGTCTGCGTGCCGTTGCCCCAGCCCTTGCCGAAGATGCCGCCGGAACCCACCGCAATCGTCGACTGGATGATGTGGAAGCCCTTGCCGAGCGGGTCGGCTTCGGGATCGATGAGGGTCAGGATGCGATGGCGCTGGTAGTCGTGCAGCAGGCTCCAGGCGAAAGGCAGGCTGGCCAGGCCGCCGAAGAACATCAGCGCCAGCACCTTCCAGGACAGGCCGGCGAGAAAGATGACGAAGAAGCCGGCAGCGAAGACGAGAATCGCCGTGCCGAGATCCGGCTGCCTGACGATGAGGGCGACGGGCAGCAGCAGGATGAGCCCCGCCGTCAACCAGTCGCGCAGGCGCAGCATGGCCTCGTGCTTCTGGAAATACCAGGCGAGCATCAGCGGCACGGCGATCTTCATGATCTCCGAAGGCTGAATGCGCATGAAGCCGAGATTGAGCCAGCGCCGCGCGCCCTTGGAAACATCGCCGAACAGGGCGACGGCCACCAGCAGCAGCACGCCGAAAACATACAAGGGCAGGGCCAGGTGCATCAGCCGCTGCGGCGGAATCTGCGCCACCACGCGCATCACCACCAGCGCCACGGCCAGGTTGATGAACTGGTTGTTCAGTCGCTCGGGCGAGGCGCTCGTCAGCACCAGCAGGGCGTAACCGAGGAGCAGCGCCAGCAACAGCAGCAACGGCGGATCGATGGGAGCGGCGAGTCGCCGCCACCACTCGCGCGGCTGGAAAGTGAGCTCAGTCATCCTCGCCCGCCTCTTCGATCTCCGGGGCCGCTTCCTTGGGCAGCTTGCCGAGCAGCCAATAGTCGAGCACCTGGCGCGCGATCGGCGCGGCGGATTGCGCGCCGAAGCCACCGTTCTCCACCAGCACCGCCAGCGCAATCGTCGGCTGCTCGGCCGGTGCGTAGGCGATGAACAGGGCGTGATCGCGCAAGCGCTCGATAACCTTGCCGTGTTCGTAAATGGCGCCTTTCAGGCTATACACCTGCGCCGTGCCGGTCTTGCCGGCCGAGACGTATTCCGCGCCGGCAAAGGCGCGCGCGCCGGTGCCTTCCTTGTTCACGCCGACCATCGCCTGCCGGATGATCTCGACGTTGGCGGGCTTGAGCGGCAGGGTGCGCAACGGCTGCGGCTCGATCGGGGTGCGTTCGCCGGTATTGATGTTCTCGATGTGCTTCACCAGGTGGGGCCGGTAGATCACACCGCCGCTGGCGACGGCCGCGGTGGCCTGGGCCAGCTGAATCGGCGTATAGGCGTTGTAGCCCTGGCCGATGCCGATGGAAATCGTCTCGCCGGCATACCATTTCTGCTGCTCTGGCTTGCGGAAGCGCTTCTTCTTCCATTCCTGCGAGGGCAGCACGCCCTCCGACTCGCCCTCGATGTCCACCCCCGTGCGGCTGCCCAGGCCGAGCTGGCGCATGAAATTGGAGATGGCGTCAATGCCCATGTCGTTGGCGAGCACATAGTAGTAGGTGTCGCAGGAATGCACGATGGACTTGTACATGTCCACGATGCCGTGGCCGCCCTTCTTGTCGTCGCGGAAGGTGTGACCGCCGAAGTTGAAGAAGCCCGGATCGGAAATGGTCTGCTGCGGCGTGCGCTTGCCGATTTCAAGGGCCGCCAGCGCCATGAAGGGCTTGAAGGTCGAGCCGGGCGGATAGGCGCCGTTGAGGGCGCGATTCACCATCGGCTTGTCTTCCGAGGTGTTGAGGATTTCCCAGTCCTGCGAATTGATGCCGTCGACGAACAGGTTCGGGTCGTAGCCCGGCATCGACACCAGCGCCAGGATGCCGCCGCTCGAGGGATCGATAGCCACCAGCGCGCCGCGGCGCTTGCCAAAGGCCTTTTCCACCACCTGCTGCAGCCTGGCGTCGAGCGTCAGCACCAGGTTGTTGCCCGAAACGGGCGCGGTGCGCTCCAATACGCGCACGGCCCGCCCGCCGGAGTCGACCTCGACCTGCTCGAAACCGGTCTGGCCGTGCAATTCGAATTCGTACTTCTGCTCCAGCCCGGTCTTGCCGAAATGCTCGGTGCCGCGGTAGTTGTCCTCGGCATTGTTGCGTTCGATCGTGCCGAGGTCGCGGTCGTTCACCCGGCCGATGTAGCCCAGGGCGTGGGAGGCCAGATCGCCCTGCGGGTACTGGCGGAACAGGCGTGCCTTGATGTCCACGCCGGGGAATCGGAAGCGCTGAACGATGAACCGCGCCACTTCCTCGTCGGTGAGGCGGGTGCGGATGGGCAGCGATTCGAAATTCTTGCTTTCCTCGAGCAGCTTGCGGAAGCGCTTGCGGTCCTTCGGCTGGATGTCGATGACGCCGGCCAGTTCGGTGATGACGGCCTCCAGGTCGGCCACCTTGCCCGGCGTGATTTCCAGCGTATAGGCGGAATAGTTGCGCGCCAGCACCATGCCATTGCGGTCGACGATGACGCCGCGGTTGGGCACGATCGGCACCAGAGAGATGCGATTGTCCTCGGCGCGCGTCTGGTAGTGCTCGTGCTGGACGACCTGCAGCCAGAAAAAGCGCACGAAGAGCAGGAAAAAGGCGAACAGCACCAGGCCGCCCGCCACCGCCAGGCGCCGCTGGAAGCGATCGAGCTCCTGTTCGGGGTTCTTGAATTCGGCAGGCGTGAACATCAGATGGGGCGGTTCTCGTCCTTCTCGATCGGCTGGTACTGCGGCAGCAGAAGGACGAAGGTGAGCGGGAACCAAAGCAAGACCCCGCTGAAACTACCGAGAAAATAACCCCAGCCGGGAAAATCCGCCCCCCCGATCAGCCGTGTCACAACCATTACAGTCTGAGTTGCCAGCAGCAATGGCAGGATATGCAGAGCCTGTTGAGCGAGCGGGAACCAGAGAATGCGCCGCGACAGTCCGCCGGCGGCATAAGACAACATCAGATAGGCCAGTGAATGCTGTCCCATGATGCTGCCGGTAGCGACATCCATCAGCAGGCCGATCACAAAAGCGGTGCCCATACCGAGGCGCAAGGGCTCGCGCACGCTCCAGAAGGCCAGCACCAGCGCCACCCAGTCCGGCATGCCTGGGGCATCGCCGAGCGGAATGAGGTTGAGAAAAAACGCCGCGACAAGCGAAAACAGGATGAACCACTGCCGGACAGGCAGCAGGATGCGGCGGGAACTGTGACTGGGCTGGATCGCCATTTTCGCTATTCCTTCCTGCGCGCCTTGCGGCCCTTGGCCGGCTTGTCGCGCGCTTCGGTTTCGGCGACCTGCGGCGGCAGCGCCTCGCGCGAACCGAGAATCAGCACCTGGCCGTGCTTCTCCACGCCGGCTGCCGGCTCGCAGAGGATGCGTGCGAACGAATAGGCGGCATCGCGTTCAACCCGCAGCACCTTCGCCACCGGCAGACCGGGCAGATAGACGCCGTCCAGTCCGGAGGTAACGAGCAAATCGCCAGGCTGCACATCGGCATTGGCGGCAAGGAAGCGCAGTTCGAGCTGGCCGCCGGAAGCGCCGAACAGCGCGGTACGCAGTCCGTTGCGCACGATCTTCACGGGTACCGCCTGGTTCTTGTCGGTGACCAGAGTCACCTCGCTTTGCAGGGGATAGACGCGGGTCACCTGGCCGAGGACGCCCGCCTCGTCGACCACCGCCTGGCCGGCCGCGATGCCGTGCTGGCCGCCCTTGTCGACGATGACGCGGCGAGAAAAGGGATCGCGCGCCGTGTATAGAATCTCGGCTATGGTGCCGGACACCGGCTGCCTGGCCTTCATGTCGAGCAACTCGCGCAGCCGCTGGTTCTCCAGTTCCAGGTGCTGCTGTCGCAGCAGCCAGTTGGCCGACTCCAGTTCCTTGCGCTTGAGCTGGACGTTTTCCCGCTGCACGGCGGCAAGGCTGGAAAGATAGTCACCGAGCTGCTCGTAGAGATCCACCGGCACATAGGCGGCGCGCTGCAGGGGATAGAGTGCGGTCGCCACGCCCTGGCGGGCCAGCTCCAGGTAGCGATACTTGAGGTCGAGCACCAGCAGGGCGAGCGAGAGGATGACGAAGAAGGCGAGCCGCGCCAGCGGCGCGGGGCCACGCCTGAAGAAGGGGGGCGGCTGGTGACCGACGACGGACATTTGCAACTACAAACGATGCGGCAGCAGGTCGGACGCCCTGTGCCGCACGCGGTTATTCATTCGCGAAAATGCTCCCGAGCGTATCCACTTTCTCCAGCGCGATGCCGGAGCCGCGCACCACGCAGGTCAGCGGATCTTCCGCCACGATGACCGGCAGGCCGGTCTCTTCCATGAACAGGCGATCGATGTCGCGCAGCAGCGCGCCGCCGCCGGTGAGCACCATGCCCTTCTCGGCGATATCGGCGCCCAGCTCGGGCGGCGTCTGCTCGAGCCCCTGCTTGACGGCGCCGACGATGGCATTGAGCGGCTCGGTAAGCGCTTCGAGGATCTCGTTGCTGGAAATCGTGAAGCTGCGCGGGATGCCCTCGGCCAGGTTGCGCCCCTTGACCTCCATCTCCTTCACTTCCGAGCCGGGGAAGGCCGAGCCGATTTCCTTCTTGATCGCTTCGGCGGTCGTCTCGCCGATCAGCATGCCGTAATTGCGGCGGATGTAGTTGATGATGGCCTCGTCGAACTTGTCGCCGCCGACGCGCACCGAGCCGGCGTACACCATGCCGCCCAGCGAGATGACGCCCACCTCGGTGGTGCCGCCGCCGATGTCCACCACCATCGAGCCGGTGGCGTCGGAAAC
>JADFDL010000138.1 GCA_018262875.1 Rhodocyclaceae bacterium
GGTCGAAGAACTCCAGGTAGGCGCGCACGTTGATGTGGCCCATGTGGTCGCGCTGCCATTCGTGCACGGTGCCGCGGGCGGTCTCGATCATATGCGCCTCAGGTTTTCGTGGTCGAAGATCAGGCAGGTGGTTGTGCCGTGGGCATACAGCTTGCCGGCGGCGTCGTACAGACTGCCCTGGGCGATGCCGATCTGTCGGCCGACCTGGATCACCCGGCCTTCGGCGCGCACCGGACCGGCCTTGTCGGTCAGCGCGCGCAGGAAGTTCACCTTGATCTCCAGCGAGGTGAAGGCCTGGCCTGCCTCGAGCTGAGTCTGCACGGCGCAGGCCATGCAGGAGTCGAGCAGCGTCGCCTGCCAGCCGCCGTGGATGGTGCCGATCGGGTTGAAATGCGCCGGCGCGGGATGGCCCTGGAAGACGACCCGCCCCTTCTCCACCTCGACCAGGGCGAAGTCCAGGGTTTCGGCAATCGGCGCCGGCGGCAGCTCGCCGCGCAGCATGCGCTGAAAAATCTCCAACCCGCTGCAATCGCGAATGGCTGCCAGCGGCAGCACCCCGGGCGCCTGCACCTTCTCGCGCACGGCGCGCGCAGCGTCGAGCCACTCCTGCTGCAAGGAAGCGGCATCCGCGCTCATGGCATGGTCTCGTTGTAGAGCTCGCGGCCGATCAGCATGCGGCGGATTTCCGAGGTGCCGGCTCCGATCTCATAAAGCTTGGCGTCGCGCCACAGCCGGCCGGCCGGATATTCGTTAGTGTAGCCGACCCCGCCGAGGGCCTGGATCGCCTCGCCGGCCATCCAGGTCGCCTTCTCGGCGGAATAGAGGATGGCGCCGGCGGCGTCCTTGCGCAGCGTACGGGCGTGGTCGCCACGGTCACAGGCCTTGCCCACGGCGTAGACGTAGGCGCGGCAGGCCTGCCAGGTGCTGTACATGTCGGCCAGCTTGCCCTGCATGAGCTGGAACTCGCCGATCGCCTGGCCGAACTGCTTGCGCTCGTGCACGAAGGGCAGCACCACATCCATGCAGGCGGCCATGATGCCGAGCGGCCCGCCGGAGAGCACGGCGCGCTCGTAGTCGAGACCGCTCATCAGCACCCTGGTGCCGGCACCTTCGCCGCCGAGGACGTTCTCCAGTGGCACTTCGCAATCGTCGAAGAACAGCGGGTAGGTGTTGGAGCCGCGCATGCCGAGCTTGTCGAGGTGCTGGCCCTTGCTGAAGCCCGTGAAGTTCTTCTCGACGATGAAGGCGGTCATGCCCTTGGCACCGCCGTCGACGTTGGTCTTGGCATAGACGACGAGCGTGTCGGCGTCGCCGCCGTTGGTGATCCACATCTTCGAACCGTTCAGCACATAGCGGTCGCCCTTCAGGTCGGCGCGCAGCTTCATCGACACCACGTCGGAGCCGGCGCCCGGCTCGGACATCGCCAGCGCACCGACGTGCTCGCCGGAGATCAGCTTCGGCAGGTACTTCGCCTTCTGCGCGGTGGTGCCGTTGCGGCGGATCTGGTTCACGCAGAGGTTGGAGTGGGCGCCGTAGGAGAGACCGACCGAGGCCGAGGCGCGGGAGATCTCCTCCATGGCGACGATGTGGGCGAGGTAGCCCATCTTCGTGCCGCCGTATTCCTCCTCGGCGGTCATGCCGAGCAGGCCCATGTCGCCGAGCTTCTTCCACAGGTCGGCGGGGAACAGGTTGTCGCGGTCGATCCCGGCCGCGCGCGGCAAGATCTCGTTCTTCGCGAATTCCCAGACGGCGTCGCGCAGCATGTCGATGTCTTCGCCGAGGTCGAAATTGATGCCGAGCATGAGGGGTCTCCGAAATGTGGGGCCGTTCAGGCCTTGCCGTGCATGGTCATGAGGGTCTGCTGCATGGTGGCGCAGTGGATGGCTTCCCCGTTGCGGATCGCATACACCTCGCCGCGGGTGATGACGAGGTTGCGGCCGGATTTCAGCACCTGGCCCTCGGCGACAAGGAAATCGCCGTCGGCCGGCGCCAGCAGGTTGAGCTTGAATTCGACGGTCAGCACGTCGGCTCCTGCCGGCATCAGCGTCAGCCCAGCGTAACCGCCGGCGCTGTCGACGATGGTGCTGGTGATGCCGGCATGGAAAAAGCCGTTCTGCTGGGTCAGGTCGTCGCGGAAGGGCAGGCGGATTTCGCAATGGCCGGGCGCCAGCGCGCCCATTTCGGCGCCGATCAGGCGCATCACTTTCTGCCGGGCGAAACTGCCGCGCACCGTCGCCTCCCAGTCGGGGTTGCGCGGTTCGTGGGCATTTCTGGCAGGGCGTACGGTATGGGGCATGACTTCTCCGTCCGGATCGACAGGCTAGTTGACGTTGACGTCAACGTCAACATACCGCAGCTTTGACGTTGACGTCAACGTCATCGCTTCGCCAAATTTTTTTTCCGGGCGGCCGGCTCGCCGAGCAACTCGTGGGCGCGCTGTTCAAGGGAGGCGATCTCGGCCAGGACGGCGACAATATCCTCCCGCTGCTGCTCCAGGGCAGCGCGGCGCCCGGCCAGCACCGCCAGGAATTTCGACAACTGGGTCCGCTGGTCCCGCCCTACATCATACAAATCAATGAGTTCCCGTATTTCGGCAAGCGACAGGCCGAGCCGGCGGCCACGCAAGGTCAGCTTCAGGCGGGTGCGGTCGCGCTTGGAATAGACGCGGCTCTGGCCGGCGCGCTCCGGGCAGATCAGCCCCTGGTCTTCGTAATAGCGGATGGCACGCGGCGTGAGGTCGAATTCGCGCGCCAGTTCGGTGATCGTGAAGGTCTGTTCCCGAGGCATGTTCAGGTATAAAATGGTTGTTTGTGCGCCGCAGCAATTTGGCGGCACAACGAAACGAGTTAATCACTTTTCCGGTGTTTAATCAATTGAAGCTGTTCGAACCGATCACCTACCCCTTCGAGCAGCAGCCCGGCACGGGAGAGGCGCTGGAAATCGCTCCCGGCGTGCGCTGGGTGCGCATGCCCCTGCCCTTCGAGCTGAACCACATCAACCTGTGGCTGCTGGAAGAGGACGACGGCTGGACCATCGTCGACACCGGCCTCAACCTCGACGACATCAAGGCGAACTGGGAGGCCGTGCTCGACACGCATTGCCGCGAGAAGCCGGTCAAGCGCATCATCGTAACGCATTGCCACCCGGACCACCTCGGCCTCGCCCGCTGGCTCGGCGACAAGCTCAAGGTCGGCACCTGGATCACCCAGGGCGAGATGCTCAACGCCTACGCCTGGTTCCACCAGCTGCCCAACTACGACGTCGACGGCATGGTCGGCTTCTTCCGCCGCCACGGCCTCGATCCCGCGCGCGCCGACACGCTCTTCCATCGTGGCCCGACCTACCGCGGCCGCGTCGACGGCCTGCCGACCGAATACCGCCGCCTCATCGAAGACGACCTCCTGCGCATCGGCAGCAAGGACTGGCGCGTCATCGTCGGCTACGGCCACTCGCCCGAGCATGCCTCGCTCTACTGCGCGGAACTCAATGTACTGATCTCCGGCGACATGCTGCTGCCGCGCATCTCCACCAACGTCAGCGCCATGTCCTCCAACCCGGACGGCGACCCGCTCGGCTGGTTCCTCGATGCCGTCGAGCGCCTCACCGAACTGCCCGACGACACGCTGGTGCTGCCCTCGCACGGCCGGCCCTTCCGCGGCATCCACGCCCGCGCGGCGCAGCTCGCCGAGCACCACCGCGAGCGCTTCGAGGCGCTTGTCGCCGCCTGCGACACGCCGAAGAGCGCCTGCGATCTGATCACGACTCTCTTCAAGCGCGATCTCGACGCGCACCAAATCATGTTTGCCATGGGCGAATCTATCGCCCACCTGAATTACCTGGAACACGCCGGCCGCCTGCGTCGCACGCAGGACGCAAGCGGCGTGTTCCGTTTCGTCGCCATTTGAATAGGAGAGGATCGATGTCTGCGCAGCAACAGGAATCCCGCAAGCCCGCCCTGCCCGATCCGAAGGAGGTCGCCAGGACCTACGCCGAGGTCGCCCAGCGCGCCTCCAAGCTCATCACCGAGCACATGCAGCGCCAGATGAAGCACGGCGTACCGGCGCAGACGGACGAACTGGGTATCGCCCAGGCCTTCATGGACATGACGGCCAAGCTGCTCGCCAACCCCTACAAGCTGGCCCAGGCACAGATGAGCCTGGTGTGGGACTACTTCTCGCTGTGGCAGCACTCCATGATGCGCTTTTCCGGGCTCGAAACGAAACCGGTGGCGGTGCCGAAAAAGGGTGACGGCCGCTTCAAGGACGAAGAATGGGAAGAGCACTTCCTGTTCGACTTCATCAAGCAGTCCTACCTCATCACCGCGCGCCACATCCATGACGTGGTCACCAACGTCGAAGGCCTGCCGATCGAGACGGAGAAGAAGGTGAACTTCTTCACGCGCCAGTACATCGACGCGCTGTCGCCCTCCAACTTCGCCCTCACCAACCCCGAAGTCTTCCGCGAAACCGTGAAGTCGCACGGCCAGAACCTGCTCAAGGGCTTCAACAACCTGCTGCGCGACATCGAGGAGGGAGACGGCCAGCTGCGCGTCAAGATGACCGACACGACCGCCTTTGAGCTGGGTCGCAACGTCGCCGTCACGCCGGGCAAGGTGGTGTTCCAGAACGATCTGATCCAGCTGCTGCAGTTCAACCCGACGACGAAGGAACAATACCGCCGGCCGCTCCTGATCATGCCGCCGTGGATCAACAAGTACTACATCCTCGACCTGCGCCAGAGCAACTCCTTCATCAAGTGGGCCACCGACCAGGGCCACACCGTTTTCGTCATTTCCTGGGTGAACCCGGACAAGCGCCTCGCCGAGAAGGGCTTCGACGACTACATGACCGAAGGCTCGCTCGCCGCGCTCGACGCCGTCTGCAAGCAGACCGGCGAGAACGAGGTGAACCTGATCGGCTACTGCCTCGGCGGCACGCTGCTCGGCGCGACGCTGGGCTACAACGCCGTGAAGAAGGACAAGCGCATCGTCTCGGCGACTTTCTTCGTCGCCCTGCTGGATTTCTCCATTCCGGGCGAACTGGGCGTCTTCATCGACGAGCAGCAGGTCGCCACCCTGGAGAAGAAGATGCAGGAGCGCGGCTACCTCGAAGGCTCGGAGATGGGCACTACCTTCAATATGCTGCGCTCGAACGACCTGATCTGGTCATTCGTCGTAAACAATTACCTGATGGGCAAGGAGCCCTTCCCCTTCGACCTGCTCTACTGGA
>JADFDL010000013.1 GCA_018262875.1 Rhodocyclaceae bacterium
GCCGAGGGCGGACTGATCGAGCGCGAGACGACGGGCTTTCACGCCCGCGTCGTGCAGCACGAGTGCGACCACCTCGACGGCATTCTCTACCCGATGCGCATCCGCGACTTCACGAAATTCGGCTACACCGAAGTCCTTTTTCCGGACGCCGGCATCCCCGAGGATTGATCAAAGAAAGATGCAGGACGCCAGATGGCCGGCGAGGTCTTTCTCGGTGGTCTTCGTGTAGTCCTTCTCGAAGCGGTCCGAGACGAGGCTGGCGGTGGGGCCATCGAGTTTTTCGTTGAGCAGGCCCATGAAGGCGGGCGGGGCGACCAGGATGAAACGTCCGACCAGGCCGCTGCTGCGACTGTGGTTCAATTCGTGCGCCAGTTCCTGGGCGAAATGACGTGCCTCATTGGTTTTCGGATCGGTTTTGGGCTGGCCGGCGCGATGGCCGTTTCCCGGGCCGTGCATCTGGCCAGGGCGATCGCTGACGAGATCGGAAGCTTTCTCGCGGCTTTCCGGATGCTTCAGATCCTTGACGAGCTTGAGTCCCTTGTTGGGGCCGGTGTTGGCATAGAGCTTGGCTTGGCTGGCGTTGGCGACGAGGATCCAGGTGGTGGACATGTGGGTACTCCATTGAAGATGCTAGACTTATTGCAAATAGCCGGAAATACGGGTTTCAGTTTGTCACAAGTAGCCGCTTAAAGCGATCTGCCCGAAGGGGCCCGCAAGTGCATTGAGAGGGTATAGGCAGTCATGTTTCTCTTCAACAAAGATGAAGATTCGCCCCGCATCAGGCAGTTGCGGGCGCTGTCGTTGTTTTCAACCCTGAGCCCGCGCGAACTGAAGACGGTGGACGGGCTCCTGCACGAACGCAGCTTCCTCAAGGACGAGGTGATCTTCGATCAGGGGGAGGAGGGCCAGGCGCTCTACATCATCGAGTCCGGCAAGGTGCTGATCTGCCGCCAGGGTCAGTCGGCGGACGGCAGGATTGCCGAATTGAGCCCCGGCCGGCTGTTCGGAGAACTCGCGCTGCTCGACAACTCGCCGCGTGCGGCACAGGCTCGCGCTGCGGAGAACTGCACGCTGGCGGTGCTGTTCCGCGCCGATTTCCTCGGCCTGCTGGAAACCCACGCCGTGATCGCCTCGAAGATAGCACTGCAACTGGCGCGCCACATCGGCCAGCGCCTGCGCGAGACGGTCAACGCGCCGGGGAGCCAGTCGGAATGAACCATAGGTCGGGCCCGGTCGTCTGGATCGGCATCATCGCGTCGACCTGCCTGCTGCTTTTCCTCTTCAAGAAGATACTCTGGCTGGTGGTGCCCTTCCTGCTGGCCCTGATCATCTACTACTTTCTGCAGCCGGCGACGCAGCGCCTGGTGTTGCACGGCTTCCACCGCAAGACGGCTGCCGCCATCACCGGCGGCGGCTTCATCGTGCTGCTGCTGATTTGCGCGGCTTTGCTGTTCCCCTGGGTCAGCTCCCACGCCGTCAGCTGGCAGGTCTCCCTGGCGCGCTATGTCGAGGGCGGCAGCCTGCTGCTGCAGAAGACCATGGCGGGGCTGGAGACGCAGTTCGCTTTTCTCGAGCGGGCCAGCCTGAGCCGCAACGTCAGCGAACAGATCGCCAATTTCACCGAGACCTTCGCCCAGCGCTACCTGGCCGACTTCGTCGTCACGCTGGCCGCCTGGCTGCCGGCGCTGCTGCTGGCGCCTTTCCTTGCTTTCTTCTTCCTGCGCGACGGACGCCGCTTCACGAAATTCATCGCCAACGCCGTGCCCAACGCCTTCTTCGAGCGCACGCTGTACCTGATGCACGAAATGGACAAGACGGCGCGCGCCTATTTCCAGGGGCTGATCAGCCTGACCATCCTCGACACCATCGCGCTGGCCATCGGCCTCTGGGCGATCGGCCTGTCGGGACCGCTGATGCTCGGCCTGGTCTGTGCCGTGCTGGCCTGGATTCCCTATGTCGGCTCGATCCTTGGCTGTTTGCTGGTCGTGCTGGTGGCGGCGACGGACTTTCCGCTCGATCCGGGGATGGCCTATGGCGCCATCGTCGTCTTCATCCTGGTCAGGTTGCTCGATGATTTCGTCTTCATGCCGCTGACCATCGGCCGCAGCCTGCGCATGCATCCGCTGCTCACCGTGTTGATGATCTTCGTCGGCGGCGCGGTGGCGGGGGTGGCCGGCCTGATGCTGGTGCTGCCGCTGCTGGGCATCGCGATGGTGGTGGGCGAGACGGTCGGCATGATTGTCACCGATCCGCGCCTGCAGGCCCGCCATGCCTATGCCCGCCGCCTCAAGACGCTGCACGCAGCCGCCGACCTTCAGGGCTGAGATGAACCACCCCCATGCTCATTTCGTTCCCTGCCCCCCGAGGGGGCGCTCAGTGCCCTTCGGGCGGCCGGGCGGGCACTGATCGTCCGGCAGCGTCACGCGGGCAATGAGTCCGCCGCCCTCGCGCGGCAGCAGATCGAAGCGGCCGCCGTGGCCGCGCGCGACGCGATCGACGATGGCGAGGCCGAGGCCGGCGCCGGCAGCGCCGGTGCGCGCCGCATCGAGGCGCGTGAAGGGCTGCTTGAGACGATCGGCTTCCTCCTGCGGAATGCCCGGGCCGCGGTCCATCACATCCAGCACGACATTGCTCCCCTCGCGCCGCGTCGTTACCTCGACGGGGGCGGCTGCACCGCCGTGGCGCAGGGCGTTGTTGACCAGATTGGCAGCGAGGCGGAGCAGGGCCAGCGGGCGCAGCATGAGCGGCGGCAGTTCGGTCAGCCGCAGCTCGATGCGGGCGCCGCGCCGCCGCAGCGGTTCGGCGATGTGGGCGATTACGGCGTTGAGGTCGGTTGGCGCCGGCGGCTCGCCCTCGGTGTCGCGGGCGAAGTCGAGGAACTGGCCGATGATCTTGTCCATCTCGTCGATGTCGGCGCCGATGCCTTCCCGCGCGGCCTCGCCGGCGCTCATTTCGGCGGCGAGGCGCAACCGCGTGAGCGGCGTGCGCAGATCATGCGAGATGCCGGCGAGAATCAGGGCGCGGTCCTCGTCGAGGCGGGCGAGGTCGCGCGACATCTGGTTGAAGGCATGCGTCACGCTGCGGATCTCGCCCGGACCGGCTTCCACCAGCGCTGCAGGCTGGCGGCCGCGGCCGATGTCGCGTGCGGCCCCCGCCAGCGCCTTGAGCGGCCGCGTGACGCGGAACATGATGAGATAGGCCCCGGCCAGCGCCAGCAAGAGGACGGCGGCGCTCCAGCCCAGCCATTGCAGGGGAAAGCTTCGCTCGACTCGCTCGCGCGGCAGCATCACCCAGTATTCGTCGTCGCCATCGATGCGGAAACTGACCCAGAAGCCGGCCTCGCCGTCGCGCTCCATGGACAGGCGCGTATCGGCGCCGAGCTGGTGGCGTACCTCGGCAGCGACCATCTGGAGCAGGGCGGCGCCTTCCGGCAGCGGTGCGATCTTGTCGTCATCCTCGACGGGATAGACGCGGATGCCTTCGCGGTCCGACAACTCCAGCAATAATTCGCGCCGTCTGTCCGGCTGCGCGGTGACGAGGGCGCTGCGCGTGAGGTTGACCACGCTGACCACCATCTGGGCGAGCTGGCGGGCGCGCGGTTCGCGCTCGGCGCGGGTGAAGATCGCCGCCCAGGCCAGCACCGCCACGACGATCAATGCGGCGATCAGGAGAAAGGTGCGCCAGAGCAGGCTTTGCGGAATGAACCTCATCCCACTCCAATTCGATAGTCCAGTCGCGGTAGCGGCTGCATTTCAGTCACCCCCTGCCTCGGGCGGGGGGCCGGCGGGATGGCCGTCATCCGCGCGGCTACGTGCTCGTGCCATCCGGCACGAATACGTAGCCGAAGCCCCAGACGGTCTGGATGTAGCGTGGCTTGGCCGGGTCGTCCTCGACCAGCTTGCGCAGGCGCGAGACCTGCACGTCGATGGCGCGATCGAAAACTTCGTATTCGCGGCCTCGCGCCAGTTCCATCAGTTTGTCGCGCGAGAGCGGCTGGCGCGGGTGCTGCAGGAGCACTCTGAGCACGGCGAACTCGCCGGTGGTGAGGGCGTGGTCTTCGCCTTTGCGCGTCAGGTTGCGGGTGGCGAGGTTCACGCTGACCGAACCGAAGCTGATTTCGCCTTCCGCCGTCGCGGGCGCCCCGGCCGGCGGCGGGGCGGCACGCCGGCGCAGCACGGCATGGATGCGCGCCACCAGCTCGCGCGGATTGAAGGGCTTCGGCAGGTAGTCGTCGGCGCCCATCTCCAGGCCGACGATGCGGTCGACGTCGTCGCCCTTGGCGGTAAGCATGATGATGGAGACGTCGTCCTTGCTCCCGCGCAGGCGGCGACAGACCGAGAGGCCGTCCTCACCGGGCATCATCAGGTCGAGCACGATCAGTTCCCAGCCTTCGCGCGCCATGGCCTTGTCCATCGCCGCGGCGCCGTCGACTGCCTTGACCGCGAAGCCTTGCTCGCCCAGATAGCGCTGCAGCAGCTCGCGCAGCCGCTGGTCGTCATCGACGACGAGTATCTTTTGCCGGGTTTCCGCCATGCGCGCATCCTACCTGTGCTGCGGCCGCCTTGCCAGCCACCCCTGCTGCGCCTGCGTCATGGCGTAACAAATTCTTACAAATGATCCGGCTGCGGCACACAGGCCGCTTACATGTTTCCTCTACGATGCGTTCAAGGGCAACATGGCTTAACAGGACAGGCGGGCGCAATTACAATGAAAAACATGATGAGCAGCATCGCACGAGAAGCGGATTGGCGCCTGAAGCTCAGGGCCCTCCTTGCCGGCTGCCTGATCATGGCGGCCATGATCCCGTCTGCGCAGGCTCGGCCGAATGGCAACGAGCGGCAGCGCGAGCCCGAGCGGCAGCAGCGCGAACATCGCCGCGAGGCGGAGCCGCCGCGCCACCAGGGCGAGCAGGGACGATCCGGTCGCATGACGCCCGAAGAACGCCAGCAGCTGCGCCAGGACATCCGCGAATACGGGCGGGATGTCTATCGTGACGGACCGAAGCACCGGTGAGGTAAACCATGAAAACGCACACATCCAGGATTTTTGCGGCCTGGGCCGCCGCAGTACTGCTGCTTGCCGGCGCCGCCGCGGCTGCGCCGCCGCCCGCTCCCGGCAACGACGGCAAGCTCAAGGAGCGCGTGATCAAGCATATCGACGGCCGCATCCGCATCCTCGAAACTGCCAGGGCCTGCGTGCGTGCCGCCCGCGACAGCAAAGCCGTGCTCGACTGCCACACCCAGGAGCGGCGGCAGACGAAGGCCTTGCGCGAGCAGGATCGCGGCCTGTAGGGGAGGGGGCGTCATGGACATGAAGCAGGTCAACGCCGGCAAGCTGCGCGCCATCGGTTACGATGCGGCGGCAAAAACCCTGCATGTCGAATTCGACGACCGGCGCCTGGTCGAGTATGCCGGCGTGCCTGCCGAAATCTGGCGCCGCCTGAGCAGCGCCGGCGCCTTGTGGAGCTATTTCCGCGACAATATCGAGGACGAGTACGCGGCGCGGCGCCTGAAGTAAAAGTCAGTCTGTGCAATACGGCGGACGGAACCGCGCCATCGGGTAAAATCCGCTTCGTGAAACTCCTCGCCCTCGAATCCTCCACCGATCTGTTCACCGCTGCGCTTTTCCTCGATGGCCGCATCGTCGAGCGGGAAGGCGCGCGCGGCATCTCCCATTCCGAAATCGCCCTGCCGCTGGTGCAGGCCCTGCTCGACGAACACCGCGTGACGCTGGCCGGCCTGGAGGGCATCGCCTTCGGCGCCGGGCCCGGTGCGTTCACCGGCCTGCGGCTGGCGGCGAGCGTGGCGCAGGGGCTGGCCGTCGGCGCCGGCCTGCCCGTTCTCGGCATCGGCAGTCTCGATGCGTTGGCGCTGGGCGTTGGCGATGGACTGGTGTATGCCTGCACCGACGCACGCATGAACGAGGCGTATTGCGCTGCCTACCGGGTGCATGGCGATTCTGTCGAGACGGTCATCGCGCCGATCGTGGCCGCGCCTTCGCTGGCTCCCGTGCCGCCCGGTCAGGGCTGGTTCGGCTGCGGCAGCGGCTTCGCCGCCTACGGCGACAGGCTCGCCGCGCGGCTGGGAGCATCGATCGGCCGCATCGACGCAGCGGCGCGGCCGCGCGCGGTCGCCCTGCTGCGGCTGGCGGCGCCGCGTTTCGCGCGCGGCGAAGGCGTCGATGCCGCCCTGGCGGCGCCGCTTTATGTGCGCGACAAGATCGCGCTGACGACGCAGGAGCGGCTGGCGGCGGGAGGCAACAAATGAGCGCCGTGCTGAAATCCGTGCCGCGCTTCGAGCCGATGCGCGCGGAGGACATCGATGCCGTGCTGGCCATCGAGCGCAACGCCTATCCCTTTCCGTGGTCGCAGGCAAATTTCACCGACTCTCTCGCCGCAGGCTACAGCGCCTGGTGCTGCCGTATCGACGCGGCGCTGATCGGCTACGCGGTCATGATGCTGGTGCTCGACGAGGCGCACCTGCTGAACGTTACGATCGCGCCGGACTGGCAGCGCCATGGCTATGGCCGGCTTGCCATGCATCATGTATTCGACGTGGCGCGCGGGCACGGCGCGATGCGCATGTTTCTCGAAGTGCGGCCCTCGAATGCCTCCGGCTCCGGGCTCTATCGCACGCTCGGCTTCGAGACGGTCGGCCGCCGGCGCGGCTACTATCCGGCCCGTGACGGGCGCGAAGACGCCGTGGTGATGGCACTGACTTTATGACCCGGCGCGAGAGCATTTTGAAGGAAATGGGCCTCGCGCCGCTGTGGCGGCTGCGGGAGCGGCCTGAACTGGTGTCCCCCCTCGCCCCGCTTGCGAGGAGAGGGGAAGGGGGAGAGGGGCAACGGCAGGACCACCCTCACCCTGGCCCTCTCCCGCCGGCGGGAGAGGAGACGAGAAAGCAGCGCATTGCCGCCCTGGGCTGGGACGGACTCAAGGCGGCCGTGGCCGACTGCCGCGATTGCCGTCTGTGCGAACAGCGAAAGCAGGCGGTGCTCGGCGTCGGCGACGTGGACGCCGACTGGCTTTTCGTCGGCGAGGGCCCGGGCGCCGAGGAAGACGAGCGCGGCGAGCCTTTCGTCGGCCAGGCCGGCCAACTGCTCGATGCCATGCTGGCGGCCATCGGCCTGCAGCGCGGCCGCAAGGTCTACATCGGCAATGTCGTGAAGTGCCGTCCGCCCGGCAACCGCACGCCGGAAGCGGACGAGACGGCGGCCTGCTTCCCCTACCTGCAGCGGCAGATCGAACTGATCCGGCCGAAGCTGATTGTCGCGCTGGGCAAGCCGGCGGCGGAGACGCTGCTCGATACTGAGGTGAAAGTCGGCGCCTCGCGCGGCCGGCTGTTCGACTACCGCGGCATTCCGCTCATCGTCACCTACCATCCGGCCTACCTGCTGCGCAGCCTGCCGGAGAAGGCGAAGGCCTGGGAAGACCTCTGCCTCGCGCGAAGAACCATGAAGGAATTGAACGATGTCGCACGCTAACGAAGGCTCGGTGCGGGCCATCCTCTACGCGCTTGGCGCCAATTTCGGCATCGCCGTGTCGAAATACGTCGCAGCGTGGTGGACCAACTCCGGCTCGATGCTGGCCGAAGCCATCCACTCGACGGCCGACTGCGTGAACCAGCTTTTGTTGCTCTTCGGCATGAAGGAAGCAAAGCGGCCGGAGAGCGCCGATCATCCGCTCGGCCATCATCGCGTCACCTATTTCTGGTCGATGCTGGTGGCACTTCTGCTGTTTCTCATGGGCGGTGCCTATTCCGTCTATGAGGGCATCTCGCGCCTGCGCCATCCGCACCCGATCGAAAATGGACTGGTGGCGCTTGCCGTGCTCGGCATCGCCGTTGTGCTCGAAGCCTTCTCGCTCGCCGGCGCCATGCGTGAAATCCGCAAGCTCGCCGGCGGCAAGCCCTTCCTGCGCTGGTTCCGCGAGACGCGCGAATCCGAGCTGATGGTGATCGCTGGCGAGGACATTGCCGCCCTGGCCGGACTGGTGCTGGCCTTCATGGCCGTTTCCGTGGCGATCCTCACCGGCAATCCGGTCTGGGACGCGGTGGGCACGCTGGCGGTCGGCGTGGTGCTGATGATCATCGCCGTGATGGTGCTGATCGAAGTCAAGGGGCTGATCGTCGGCGAGTCGGTCTCCCCCGAACAGCGCGTGGCGATCCAGCGCTTCACCGCCGCCCAGCCCGAGGTGGCGGAAGTGCTCAACGTCATCACGCTCGCCTGGGGCAGCATGATCGTGATCGCCGTCAAGGCGCGCATGGCCGGGGCCGAACAGATCAGCGGCGCCGAGCTGGTGCGCCGCATCAACGCCGTCGAGGAGCGCATGCAGGCCGAGTATCCGCAGGCGCGCTGGGTGTTCTTCGAACCCGATGTGCGCTGATGGCGCACGGATTGAAATCGGCGAAAATGCCCCAAAATCACTTTTCGCATCACCATCAACCCAAGGAGACCGCGATGCGCCTGAAACTTCTCGCCCTGCTGGTTCTTGTCACCGGCCTGCTCTCCGGCTGCGGCTACAACCAGATTCAGACCACCGACGAACAGGTGAACGCCGCCTGGTCCGAGGTGCTCAACCAGTACAAGCGCCGCGCCGACCTGATTCCCAACCTGGTGCAGATCGTGCAGGGCTACGCATCGCACGAAAAAGAGGTGCTGACGCGAGTCACCGAGGCGCGTTCGAATGTGGCCGGCATCAAGGCCACGCCTGAACTGATCAACGATCCCGACGCCTTCGCCAAGTTCCAGGCTGCGCAGTCGCAGCTCTCCGGCGCGCTCTCGCGCCTGCTCGCCGTCGCCGAGAACTATCCCAACCTCAAGGCCGACGCCAACTTCCGCGACCTGCAGGCGCAGGTGGAAGGCACGGAGAACCGCATCACCGTGGCGCGCAACCGCTACATCAAGGCCGTGCAGGACTACAACGTCACCGTGCGCGTCTTCCCCAGCAACCTCACCGCCATGCTGTTCGGCTACAAGACCAAGGCCAACTTCACGGTCGAGGACGAGAAGGCGATCTCGGCGCCGCCGGCGATCAAGTTCGACAGCGGCGGCAAGACGGCGCAGCCTGCGCCTGCCGAAGCGCCCAAGCCGGCGCCTGATCCGCTCAAGCAGGGGTACTGATCCCTTCATGCATTCCGCCGCCCGGCTGATCGCTGCGCTCGGCCTGTTTCTGCTGAGCGCCGCCGGCCTGGCGGCGGACGACCTCGTCGCCGTCCCGCCGCTCAAGGCGCGTGTCACCGACCTCACCGGTACCCTGAGCCGCGACCAGGCGGCGGAACTGGAAGCCGACCTGGTCCGGTTCGAGAAAGCCCGCGGCAGCCAGATCGTCGTCCTCCTGGTGCCCTCCACGCAGCCTGAAACCATCGAAGCATTTTCCATTCGCGTCGCCGATTCCTGGAAACTCGGCCGCAAGGGCGTCGACGACGGCATCCTCGTTCTCGTCGCGAAGAACGACCGCAAGCTGCGCATCGAGGTCGGCCGCGGGCTGGAAGGCGCAGTGCCGGATGCGGTGGCCAAGCGCATCGTCGCCGAAGTCATCGGGCCGCGCTTCAAGGAAGGCGATTTCCACGGCGGGCTCAAGGCCGGCGTGGCGAAGCTGCAGGCCGTCATCGGCGGCGAGGCGCTGCCGCCGCCGAAATCCGTCTCGCGCTCCGATAGCGCGAGCATGGATCTGGAAACCTTGTTCATCGTCGGCATGGTGATCGCGACCATGCTGGGCGCGGTGATGAATCGCTGGTTCGGGCGGCTCGGCGGCTCGACCGTCACCTCGGGTGTGGTCGGCGGCCTGGCCTGGCTGGTGACCGGCTCGGTGCTGGCCGCGATCATCGGCGCCATCCTGGTGTTCATTTTCGCGCTGGCCTTCGCCTCGAGCGGACGCGGCGGCGGCTGGTCCTCGGGCGGTTGGGGCGGCGGCGGCTGGAGCGGCGGCGGCTGGAGCGGCGGCTCCTCCGGCGGCGGCTTTTCCGGCGGTGGCGGGGATTTCGGCGGCGGCGGCGCTTCGGGAGACTGGTAATGAACTTCAGGCGAATCTTCAGGCATCTGTTCCTGCCGCAATGGAGCATCGGCCTGGCTTTTCCGAAACGCGTGCTGCGGGCGATCGAGCAGGCCATTGCCGCCTCGGAAAAAAACCATGACGCCGAACTGCGCTTCGCCGTCGAGGCCGGCCTGCCGCTGGCGGCGCTGCTGCGCGGCCAGACGGCCCGCAGCCGCGCCGTCGAGGTGTTCTCGCAGTTGCGCGTCTGGGACACCGAGCACAACAGCGGTGTGCTGATCTACGTGCAGTTGGTCGACCGCAAAGTGGAAATCCTCGCCGACCGTGGCATCAACGTCCTCGTGCCGCAAATCGAATGGGACGCCATCTGCCACCGCATCGAGCAGCGCTACCGCAAGGGGGGATTCGAGCAGGGCACGCTGGACGCCATCGAGGAAATCACCGTGCGCCTGGCGCGGCATTTCCCGCCGCGCGAGACGAACCCCGACGAACTGCCGAACCGACCGGCCGTATTGTAGTCAGTGGCGCGCGTTGACGTTCTTCGCCGCGGCGAGGAGCTGTTGCAGTTCCTCGCCGTGCTCGCGCATGTTGCGGCGGTGCCAGAAACCGACCAGCAGCATGGTCAGGCTGACGAAGACGCCGAAGAGGACGATCACCGTGAAGATCGACAGATCGAGGTACACCAGCAGGGCGTAGAGGCCGAGCATGGCGAGGATGCTGGTGTTCTCGTTGAAGTTCTGCACGGCGATGGAATGCCCGGCGCCCATCAGGATGTGGCCGCGGTGCTGCAGCAGGGCGTTCATCGGCACGACGAAGAAGCCGGCCATCGCGCCCACCGCCACCATCATGACCAACGCCACCGGCAGGCCGGTGACGAAGACCATGCCCATCACGACGATGCCCATCGCGATGCCCACCGGCAGCACCTTCACCGACTTGTCCAGCGAGACGATCTTTGCCGCCAGGACCGCGCCGATGGCGATGCCCAGCGCCACCACGCCCTGCAGCATGGTGGCCTTGTCGAGCGGCAGGCCGAGCGCCTTGTCGGCCCACTTCAGCACGATGAACTGCAAGGTGGCGCCGGCGCCCCAGAACAGGGTGGTGACGGCGAGCGATATCTGGCCCAGCTTGTCGCGCCAGAGCAGGCGCACGCAATGCCAGAATTCGTGCATCAGGTACACCGGGTTCCGGTGCAGCGGCTTGTGGTCGACGCCGGTGTCGGGGATGAAAAGATTGAAGATTGCCGCGATGAGATAGAGCAGCGAGATGACCAGCATGGCGACTTCGGCCGAGGTGTCGACCGTGGTGTCGATTCCCGGCACGTCGAACTGGAGCAGCAAGCCGCTCACCGTCGGGTTGATCAGCACGCCGCCCAGCACCGTGCCGAGGATGATGGCGGCCACCGTCAGGCCCTCGATCCAGCCGTTGGCGACGACCAGCCTGTCGTGCGGCAGGTACTCGGTGAGGATGCCGTACTTGGCCGGCGAGTAGGCCGCGGCGCCGAGGCCGACGATGCCATAGGAAAGCAGAACGTAATAATAGATCGGTATGCCGAGCATATCGAGCATTGGCACGGTCGCCACCAGCAGCATGAAGCAGCCGGCGATCTTGATCGTGTTGCTGATGAGCATCACGCGTCCCTTGGCCATCGAGTCGGCGAAGGCGCCGACGAAGGCGGCCAGGGCGACATAGGAGACGGTGAAGAACAGTTTCAGCAGCGGCTCGTACTGGGCGGGCGACTGGATGTCCCGCAGCATGGATATGGCGGCGATGAGCAGCGCATTGTCCGCCAGGGCGGAAAAGAACTGCGCCGCCATGATGATGTAGAAGCCGAGATTCATGCGGCGAAATGCGGCGGAACGAAGAGAGCGGCCGGCATCGTTTTTATAGGAATAATGTGGCGGCTTTATACCATGAAGCGCCCGCATATGTCGGAAGACGTATTTGAATCCGGGGTTTTTCCATGTATTTCAGCGCAGATGCGAGGTGTTGGATCGCGAATCAGGCTATCTTATGAAGTCAATTTGTGCTTGAATATCCGCCCATAAGAGAACACTGAGGGAGTCGGTTATGGCCGATCGGAGATTGCAGGTCTTTCACGCTGTTGCCAGGCAGTTGTCCTTCACCAAGGCGGCGGAGGTCCTGTTCATGACGCAGCCGGCGGTGACCTTTCAGATCAAGCAGTTGGAAGAGCATTTCAACACGCGGCTGTTCGATCGCGGTCACGGCAAGATATCGCTCACGCCGGCCGGCGAGACGGTGCTCGAGTATGCGGAGCGCATCCTCGGCCTGTCCTCGGAGATGGACGTGCGCCTGGCCGAAATGACCGGACAGATTGGCGGCCCGCTGCTGGTCGGCGCCAGCACCACCATCGCCGAATTCATGCTGCCGCGCATCCTCGGCGAGTTCAAGTCGCAGTATCCCAATGTCAGGCCGCGCCTGATCGTCGCCAACTCCGAGTCGATCGAGACGCGCGTCGCCGAGCATACGCTGGACATCGGCCTCATCGAGTCGCCGTCGCATCAGAGCAACCTGCAGTGCGAGGACTGCTGCGAGGATGAACTGCTGGTGATCTGCGCGCCGGGTTCGCCGCTGGCCAAGAACAAGGAGCTGACCCCGCAATTGCTGGCGACGCATCCCTTCGTCAGCCGCGAGCCCGGCTCCGGCACGCGCGAAGTCACCGACAACTACTTCCGTACCGCCGGCGTGCCGCCGGAAAGCCTCAACATCGTCATCGAGCTGGGCAGTCCGGAGGCGATCAAGGGCGTGGTGGAGACCGGCATCGGCTTCGCCATCGTCTCGCGCGCCTCGGTCGCCAAGGAAAAGCGCCTCGGTGACCTGCTCGCCATCCCGCTCAAGCCGCGACTCAACCGCACGCTGTCGATGGTTTATCCGAAGGAGAAGTTCCGCTCGCGGCTGGTCAACACCTTCGTCGAGTTCGCCAACGTCAAGCTCAAACAGTTCGCGGCGAAGCAAGGCTGAGGAATCTCCGCTTTAGAGATTTCCGCTCTTGTCCCGCCCGATCCGCGCCACCCTCGACCTGTCCGCACTACGCGGAAATTTTTCCATCGCCCGCCAGAGCGCGCAGGGCGCCGCCTTGTGGGCGGTGATCAAGGCCGACGCCTATGGCCACGGCCTGATGCGTGCGGCTGAGGCGCTCGACGACCTTGCCGACGGCTATGCGCTGCTCGATCTCGACGATGCAGTCGCCCTGCGCGAAGCCGGTTTCCGCCAGCCGATCCTGCTGCTCGAGGGTTTTTTCGAGGCGGACGAGCTGCCGCTCTTTGCCGAATACGGCCTGACGCCGGTGGTGCACACGCTGGAACAGGCGGAGATGCTGACGAGCAGCGCCCTGCCGGCGCGGCTGCCGGTTTATCTCAAGCTCAACACCGGCATGAACCGGCTCGGCCTGTCCGCTGAGGAGTTCCATCCCGTTCTCACCGCGCTGGAGACCTCGCCCAGCGTCTCCGGCATCACGCTGATGACGCATTTCGCCGATGCCGACCTGGAACGCGGCATCGCCTGGCAAATGGCGCGTTTCGAGGAGGCCACGCAGGGGTGTGCCCACAAAGTCAGTCTGGCCAATTCGGCGGCATTGCTGCGCTATCCCGAAGTTCGCCGCGGCTGGGCGCGGCCCGGCATCATGCTCTACGGCGCCTCGCCCTTCCCGCAGGACGAGAGCGCCGAAGCACTCGGCCTGCGACCGGTGATGACGCTTTCCAGCCAGATCGTTGCGGTGCAGGAACTCAAGGTGGGCGAACGCGTCGGCTACGGCGGCATCTTCGCCGCCGACGGGCCGATGCGCCTTGGCATCGTCGCCTGCGGCTATGCCGACGGCTATCCGCGCCATGCGCCGAGCGGCACGCCGATCCTCGTCGAGGGCCGCCGCACGCGCACCGTCGGCCGCGTGTCGATGGACATGATCATGGTTGACCTCGACGGCATCCCCGACGCTGGCATCGGTTCGCCGGTCGTGCTGTGGGGCGAAGGCCTGCCGGTCGACGACGTCGCCACCGCCGCCGGAACCGTCAGCTACGAGTTGCTCTGCGCACTGACCGCGCGGGTTCCGGTAATCGAAAAAAAGTAGCGGGCTCACGCAGCGAGCCCGGCTGCCGGTAGTATCTCTGCATGGCCAAACAAAAAACTGTCTATACCTGTGCCGAATGCGGCGGCAGCTCGCCGAAGTGGCAGGGGCAGTGCCCGCACTGCAATGCCTGGAACACCCTGGTGGAGTCTCTGGCCGAGACGGCGGCGACCAACCGCTTTTCCGCCATCGCCGGCACGGGCAGGCTGCAGCGCCTGGCCGAGATCCACCCGCGCGAGGAATCCCGCATCGCCACCGGCATCGAGGAGTTCGACCGCGTGCTCGGCGGCGGCCTGGTGGCAGGCGGCGTGGTGTTGATCGGCGGCGATCCCGGCATCGGCAAATCGACCCTGCTGCTGCAGGCGCTGGCCGAGTTGGCGGGCCGGCATTCGGCGTTGTACGTCACCGGCGAGGAATCCGGCGAGCAGGTCGCGTTGCGCGCGCAGCGGCTGCAACTCGACGCCGGCCGCATGCAGTTGCTTACCGAGATCCATCTCGAAAAGATCCTCGCCGCGCTGTTGGAGCACAAGCCGCGCATCGCGGTAATGGATTCGATCCAGACGCTGTATTCCGACGCGCTGCAGTCGGCGCCCGGTTCGGTGGCCCAGGTGCGCGAGTGCGCCGCGCAACTCACGCGCTACGCCAAGCAGTCGGGCACCTGCATCGTCTTCGTCGGCCATGTGACGAAGGAGGGCGCGCTGGCCGGGCCGCGCGTGCTGGAGCACATCGTCGATACCGTGCTCTATTTCGAGGGCGATCCCAACTCCAGCTTCCGCCTCGTCCGCGCCTGCAAGAACCGTTTCGGCGCGGTGAATGAACTCGGCGTCTTCGCCATGACCGACCGCGGCCTGCGCGGCGTCTCCAACCCCTCCGCGCTATTCCTTTCGCAGCACGAGCAGCAGGTGGCCGGCTCCTGCGTGCTGGTAACGCAGGAGGGCACGCGCCCGCTGCTGGTGGAAATCCAGGCGCTGGTGGACGAGGCGCATTCGCCCAGCCCGCGCCGACTGTCCGTCGGCCTCGAGCAGAACCGCCTGGCCATGCTGCTGGCGGTGCTGCATCGCCATGCCGGCATCGCCTGCTTCGACCAGGACGTCTTCGTCAACGCCGTCGGCGGCGTCAAGATCAATGAACCGGCGGCGGATCTCGCCGTGCTGCTGGCCATCGTCTCCAGCCTGCGCAACCGGCCGCTGCCGAAGAAGCTGATCGCCTTCGGCGAGGTCGGCCTGGCCGGAGAAATCCGCCCGGCGCCGCGCGGCCAGGAGCGCCTCAAGGAAGCCGCCAAGCTCGGCTTCACGCACGCCCTGATCCCGAAAGCCAATGCGCCGAAGCAACCAATCAAGGGCATCGAGGTCATAGCCCTGGAACGGGTGGAACAGGCGGTGGACAAAATGCGGGAGCTGAATTGAACGGCTGGCATCTCTCCTGGCAGATGCTGAAGCGCGATTTCCGCGCCGGCGAATTGCGCCTGCTCGGTGTGGCGCTGCTCATTGCCGTTGCCAGCCTCTCCAGCGTGAGCTTCTTTTCAGACCGCCTGTCGCGCGCCCTGGCACGCGAGGCGCATCAGTTGCTCGGCGGCGACCTGCTGCTGCTGGCCGACCACCCCTGGGATCCGGCCTATCGAACGGAAGCCGAAGCGCGGGGCCTGCGCGTCATCGGCAGCGTGAGTTTCCCGAGCATGACGGCGGCGAACGGCGCCAGCCACCTTGCCGACCTCAAGGCGGTGCAGCCGGGCTATCCCTTGCGCGGCGCGCTGCGCACCGCCCCGGCGCTCAACCAGCCCGACAGCGAAACGCAGGAGACGCCGGCGCGCGGCACGGTGTGGCTGGACGAGCGGCTGACCGCCGCGCTGGAGACGAAGGTCGGCGATGTTGTGCGGCTGGGCAGCGCCAGCTTCGCCGTATCGGCGGTACTGACTTTGGAACCGGACCGCGGCGTGAATTTCTTCAACATCGCGCCGCGCCTGATGATGCACATCGACGACCTGCCGGCGACGCAGTTGATCCAGGTCGGCAGCCGGGTGACCTGGCGCTTGCATCTGGCCGGGGAGGCGAAGGCCGTCGCCGCCTACCAGAAATGGGCGGAAAAGCGCCTCGGCCGCGGCGAGCGCATCGAAAGCCTGGACAATGCGCGGCCCGAAGTGCGCAACGCCCTCGATCGCGCCGAGAAGTTCCTCCGTTTGGCGGCGCTGCTGGCGGCGGTGCTGGCAGCGGTCGCCGTCGGTCTGACGGC
>JADFDL010000139.1 GCA_018262875.1 Rhodocyclaceae bacterium
GGCATGGTGAACGTCTGGTCGCACGGCCCGCGCGGCGCCATCGGCGGCAACACCGTGCCCGGCATGTGGATGATGGGCGCAAGCATGCGCCTGATGGAGCGCGCCGCGCCCGAGGTGCTCTTCAATGATCTCAACGCCTGCAACGCCTACCAGCGCGGCATGGAAGCGGCCGCCGCCGCGCAGTGCCCGGCGCTGCTCGTCGTCGGCAGCCGCGACATGATGACCTCGCCGCGCGGCGCGCCGAAGCTCGCCGCCGCCATGAAGGACGCCCGCATCGCTTCCATCGAAGGCAGCGGCCATGCCCTGATGGCGGAATATCCCGATGCGGTGCTGGATGCGCTGCGCGGCTTCCTGTCGAACTGACGCCGTGGCAACACGGTTGCCATAGCCTAGACAAAGATATTCCTGCATTTTATGTTCGATTTTCATGGTATATTTTCGCCATGATTCATCGTCCATCCCTGCTCCGGCACGTCCAGGAAGCCCTCGCCCGCAACCCTGTCGTGGCCCTCGCGGGTCCGCGACAGGTCGGCAAAACGACGCTCGCCCGGACCTTGCTCGCCCCCGAGTCCCCGAACTATTTCGATCTCGAGGACCCGGTCAGTCTCGCCCGGCTATCGGAACCCATGACCGCCCTGGCGCCCCTGTCCGGCCTGGTGGTCATCGACGAAATCCAGCGCGCACCGGAGCTCTTCCCGGTGCTGCGGGTACTGGCGGACCGCAGCGGAACGCAGGCACACTTTCTTGTCCTGGGCAGCGCTTCCCCCGCCCTGCTGCGGCAATCTAGCGAATCCCTTGCCGGCCGGGTGGAAGTGATCGAGGTCGGCGGGTTTTCCCTGGCCGAGACGGGGCTTGATACCGCCGACAAGCTATGGCTGCGCGGCGGTTTCCCCCGGGCGTTCATCGCCGGCAACCTTGCCAACGCGCAGGCCTGGCGCAAACAATTCCTGCTCGCCCTGGCGGAAAGAGATCTGCCGCAGTTGGGCATTTCGCTCCCGCCGCCCGCCATGATGCGCTTCCTGGCCATGCTGGCCCATTATCACGGCCAGACATGGAACGCAGCCGATCCGGCGCGCTCACTGGGACTGTCCGAGACGACAGTCCGCCGCTACCTGGATATCCTGACGGGAACCTACCTGATAAGGCAGTTGCCTGCCTGGCACGAAAACATCGGCAAGCGGCAGATCAAGGCGCCCAAACTCTATTGGCGGGACACCGGCCTCCTGCACCAGCTCATGGGCATCGGCGACATGAATGCCCTGCTCGCGCATCCCAGATGCGGCGCCTCCTGGGAAGGCTTCATCCTGGAAACGTTGATACGCGTGCTGGCGCCGGACGAAGCATATTTCTGGGGCACGCACACGGGCGCGGAACTGGACGGGCTCTTCCTGCGCGAGGGCCGGCGGCTCGGCATCGAAATCAAGCGGGCCGACGCGCCACGCCTGACGCCCTCGATGCGCCACGCCATGACGGACCTCAAGCTCGATTATCTCTGGGTCATTTACCCAGGCCGGCGGGCCTATGCCCTGGATGAACGCGTGCATGTGCAACCTCTGGCCGACGTGATCGCCGCTGCCTGAGCGCGACGCAGCGCACGCGGTCAGCGCGCATTGCGGTCGGAAACCAGCGCGATCCGGCTGCGCGGATTGACGGCAGCGGACGTCGTCGCCGGCCCGCCCGGCCGATAGACCACGACGCGGTCGCGCCCGCTGCTCTTCGCCTCGTATAGGGCGTGATCCGCCTTGGCGAACAGGCTTTCCGTATCGTCTCCCGGTTCATAGGTGGCAACGCCAAAGCTGGCCGTGAAATGCGGCAGGCCGTCGGCGCGGTGCTCGCGTATCCGCAGGGCCAGCTTGTCGGCGAGCCGGCAGGCATCCTCGGCCGGGATTTCCGGCGTGAGGATGACGAATTCCTCGCCTCCCCATCGGCAGAAAACATCCGCCGCACGCAAGTTGTCGCGGACCAGCCGGGATATCTCGCGCAGTACCCGATCGCCGACCGCGTGGCCATGCCGGTCGTTGATGGCCTTGAAACGATCGAGATCGAGCACGATCAGCGACAGGCTGCGATGGTAGCGCTGGGCGCGATGCATCTCGCCGGCGGCGATCTCGGCAAACCCGTGCCGGTTGAGCGCGCCGGTCAGGGCGTCGGTGGATGCCTTGACGCTCAACTGATCGACCATGTCCAGCAACTGGTTGAAGCTTTGCGTAATCTCGCCCGCCTCGTCGCGCCTTGCGCCCGGCCTCGCTGTTTCGTCCCGTCCACCCCTTCCGGTCAGGCGGCGAGTACCCGCCAGCGCGGCTTCCAGCGCGCGCATCAAAGTCAGCAGCGAGGAGACGGCGAGATAGGCCAGCAAAACGGCAACCAGCAGCAGCGCGCCGCGCTGCAGCAGGACCCGGTAGCGGGTCTCCGTCTGCCTGCGCGCCGCTTCGGCCTGCAATTCGATCAGCGAATAACGCTCCATTTCGCGCAACAGATCGACGCCCGCCGTGATCGCCGCGTACCAGTCGCGCCGCGGCACGCCGATCTGCTCGATTGTCCTGCCCGCCATCGCCCCGGCGATGAGACGCCGCGCGGTGACCATCTCCGGTTCCCGCAAGGCGGCGAGCATCGCTTCCTTCAGCGCCGGATTGGCATCGCGCAAAAACAAGTCGAGGTGCGACTCGAACAGACCGACCAATCGCCCCATCGCTGCAACCCATGCCGGATCGATACGGCCGGCAGCCGGCGCCGTTGCCAAACCAGCTCGCACCTGCCCGAGATATTCCTTGGCATGGATCAGCCCCGCATGGGCAAACAGGTCACTGCGCATCGGGTGGGCGCCGGGCGCCTTGGCCAGGCGGGTCACTTCGGCGACGATTGACGACAGTGTCTCGGTGTAAAAATCGAACGTGGCGGCAGTCTCCAGTTCGGCACGCGAGACACGTTCGCGCATGGTTGTCATTCCGGCCAGTCCGGCAAGTACGCCGCGCTGACCCGCATCGAGGTTGGCCACGCGATGATCCGTCGCCAGACGCTGGGCACGCAGTTCGGCATGAACGCTTTCCACGCGCTGCGCCAGAAAAGCGTTCGACAGGCCGCGCTCCCGCTGCAGTTCATGCACCAGGCGGGAAAACCGATCCGTCTGTTCCAGCCGGTCCACCATTTCCGCGTTCTCAGCGAGCACTTCGCTGGATACGTGATAATGGGTGACAAGGGCCAGCAGAATCCCCGTCAGGGAAACCAGACCCAGTAGCCATATTCTTGTTTTAATAGTGATTTTCAATCGTTGTCCGTCCCAACCCCTGGTTTACTGAATTACGGTCGAATCGCAAAAAATCTTTAGTAAAAACAGCTAATAAAGCGAAAAAACCTCGAAAAAGGCATAATCGATGCATATGGAAACCTCGCCCAACGCCTCACGCCGGTTGTTGCGCCGCGGCATCCTTGCCGGCGCCGTGCTTGTCCTGATTGCCGTCCTGTTCTGGTGGAGCGCCCGGCCGAAGCCGATTGCCGTCATCGTCGGCACCACCGAGGCCGGCAAGGTGGAGACCACCGTCGCCAACACCCGCGCCGGCTCCGTCACCGCCTGCCGCCGCGCCAAGCTGGCGCCGCCGATGGGCGGACGCATCGATAAGCTGCTCGTGCGCGAGGGCGATCGCGTCAAGACCGGCCAGGTGCTGGTGGAACTGTGGAACGACGACCTGTCCGCGCGCGAGCGCATCTCCGTCGAACAGCGCGGCTCGGCGCAGGCACATGTGCGCGAGGCTTGCCTAGTCGCCGACACGGCGCGGCGCAACGCCGAGCGCACGCGGGCCCTGCGCGACAAGGGCTTCGTCTCCGAGGAGCGCGTCGACCAGGCCGAGAGCGAATCCAAGGCGAAGCAGGCCAGCTGCGAATCGGCCCGCGCCCAGGTGGGCGAGGCGCAGGCGCGCATCGGCGCCTCGCGCGCCGACACCTCGCGCACCGTCGTAAGAGCGCCCTTCGACGGCATCGTCGCCGAGGTGAACGGCGAGGTCGGCGAATACCTGACGCCCTCGCCGCCCGGCATCATGACCTTGCCCGCCATCGACCTCATCGACGATTCCTGCCTCTACGTCTCCGCCCCCATCGACGAAGTGGACGCCGCCCAGTTGAAGGTCGGCATGGGTGGCCGCATCAGCCTCGACGCCTACCGCGGCAAGCACTTCACCGGCAAGCTGCGCCGCATCGCGCCCTACGTCCTCGCGCTGGAGAAGCAGGCCCGCACCGTCGAAGTGGAAGTGGAGTTCGACAGCCCGGCCGACATCCGCCACCTGCTGGTCGGCTACAGCGCCGATATCGAGGTGGTGGTGGACGCCCGCGACAACGTGCTGCGCATCCCGACCTCGGCCCTGCTGCCAGGCAACCGCGCGCTGCTGCTCAACGCCGACGGCATGCTGGAGGAGCGCAAGATCGAAATCGGCCTGAGCAACTGGGAATTCACCGAGGTGAAGAGCGGCATCAGTCGCGGCGACCGCGTCGTCACCTCGCTGGAGCGCGCCGGCGTCAAGGCCGGCGCCGCTGCGGTGGCCGAGGAAAAACCCGCCACCAAGGCGAAATGATCCGCCTCACCGGCATCGAGCGCGTCTTCCGCGTCGGCGACGAGGAGGTGCATGCCCTGCGCGGCGTCAGCCTCGACATCGCCCAGGGCGAGTACCTCTCCATCATGGGGCCGTCCGGCTCCGGCAAGTCCACCCTGCTCAATATCCTCGGCCTGCTCGACCGCCCGAATGCCGGCCGCTACGAACTGAACGGCCACGACGTCACCGGGCTGGCCGACGACGAGCTGGCGCGCGTGCGCCGCGAGGCGATCGGCTTCGTCTTCCAGTTCTTCCACCTCGTGCCGCGGCTCACCGCCGAGCAGAACATCGAACTGCCGATGGTGCTGGCCGCCATCGATCCGGCCGAACGGCGCAGGCGCCTCGACAAGCTGCTCGCCGACTACGGCCTGGAAGGTCGCGCCGGCCACCGCCCCGACCAACTCTCCGGCGGCCAGTGCCAGCGCGTCGCCATCGCCCGCGCCATGTCGATGGGGCCGACGCTGATCCTCGCCGATGAGCCGACCGGCAACCTCGATCGCCACACCGGCCAAGAGGTGATGGCGGTGCTGGAGCGCGTGCACCACGACGGCGGCACAGTCGCCGTCGTCACCCACGACCCGGAGATCGGCGCGCGCACGCAGCGCCGGCTGCGATTGGTCGACGGCGAGATTGTCGGCGATG
>JADFDL010000140.1 GCA_018262875.1 Rhodocyclaceae bacterium
AAACAGCAAAGTCAGTCCCTGCGAGACGGCGGGCTGTGCGAATTCGAGGATCCAGGCGCGCAGCGCGTTGGGATTCAGGCTGCTGGTGTCGATGCGGTTGCCCAGGCCGGCGATGTTCTCCAGCATCCCGCGCTCGCGCACGATGGCCTCGGCCAGGGTGGTTTGCGCGTCCGACAGCGGATGGCCACGCCGCGTCTCGGAAAAGCGCGCGATCAAGGTTTCGTCGCGTGCCTCGAGAAAGACGAAGCGCGTCGGCACACCCATGGTCTGCAGGTCGCGCAGTTGCTGCGGCAGGGCGGCGATGGAAGCGCCGGCGCGCACGTCGATCGCCACCGCCACCCGCTCGCAACCCTCCTCGCGCAGCTGGCGCACCAGTTGCGGCAGCAGCGTCGCCGGCAGGTTGTCGACGCAGTAATGGCCAGCGTCCTCCAGCACATGGAGGGCGATGCTCTTGCCGGAGCCGGAGAGGCCGCTGATGAGGATGAGCTGCATGCAAAATCACCGCTGCAATGAGAAGCCAAGCATAGCCAAAAGCACGGCGACTTGCCATCGTTGAGGCGCCCGCCAGACGCCGGGATCGGGACGTTAGCGCCGGAGGGAGTGCACGACGCTGGTCGCCACGCCCCAGATCGTCAGCTCCTGGCCGTCCTCGAATTCGACGGGACGGAAGCAGGGGTTCTCCGGCAGCAGGCGGACATGGCCGTTGCGTTTTTGAAGGCGCTTCAGCGTCATCTCGTTATCCACCATCGCCACCACGATGTCGCCGTCGGCCGCCTCCAGCGCGCGGTCAACCACCAGCAGGTCGCCATTGTTGATGCCTGCGCCGGTCATCGACTGGCCCTGCACGCGGATGTAGAAGGTCGACTCGCGATGCTCGACGAGATGCTCGTTGAGATCGAGACAGCCGTCGACGCGATCCTCGGCCGGCGTTGCAGGAGCGGCGCGGACGCCGCTCCCACATTGATGCTCCAGGGCATCCATGATCACTTGTACTTCCTGAAGCTGCCGGTGACGAGGCCGAAGATTTCCAGCTGGCCCTGCGGGCGGATCGGCGGGTAGGCCGGGTTGCCGGCCTTGAGGTACACGCCGCGCTTGTCCTGGGCGAGGTACTTCAGCGTGAACTCGTTGTCGACGATGGCCACGACGATGTCACCGACGCGCGCCGAGCGGCCCTTCTCCACCACGATGTAGTCGCCCGGCTGCAGGCCGGCCTCGATCATCGAGTCGCCCTTCACCGTGAGCAGGATGGTGCGGCTCGGCGAGTCGACGAGGAACTCGTCGATGGTCAGCGTCTCGGTGCCGGCGTCGTTGGCGGCGGCGGGGAGTCCCGCGCGCACCGAATCGGCCACCGGCCGGTCGAAGAAGCGCGGCCCGGGAGCGAGGCGCCGGTCTGGCGTGGTCTGCAGGAAGCCGGCCAGCTTGAGCCGCCCGGCGACGGCGTGGGCCGAGGCCACCGAGCGCAGGCCGAGCAGCCGCGCCATGTGCGAGAAGGAGGGCAGGCTGCGGTGCTCGGCGAAATAGTCCTGCAGGCGGCCGAGGTAGTCCGAATCGTGTGAGGCTGGGGGCATGGGACCTCCGAATGTTCATTCGCATCCTAACGAACGAACATTCGTTTGTAAAGGGGCCGCCGGAAAGCGGGAATAATGGCGGCTTTTTGGCGCGCCCAAGAACAATGCTGCTGCTCGAACTCGTCCTCTTCCTGCTGCTGTGCGCCGTCGCGCTGGGCTGGGTCGCCCGCCACTTCAAGTTTCCCTACCCGATCGCCCTGGTCGTCGGCGGCGCCCTGATCGGCCTCGTGCCGAAGCTGCCGCAGTTCCCCTTCGATCCGCAGCTGATCCTCGTCATCGTCCTGCCGCCGATCCTCTACCAGGCGGCGCTGCTCACTTCCTGGAGCGACTTCAAGGCCAGCATCCGCCCGATCGGCCTGCTCGCCATCGGCCTGGTGCTGGCCACCACGCTGGCCGTCGGCGCGACGCTGAAGTGGCTGGTGCCGGGCATGCCCTGGGCGGCGGCCTTCGCCTTCGGCGCCATCGTCTCGCCGCCCGACGCGGTGGCTGCCACCGCCATCCTGTCGCGCCTGAACATCCCGCGCCGCATCGTCACCATCCTCGAGGGCGAGAGCCTGGTGAACGACGCCTCCGGCCTGGTGCTCTACAAGTTCGCCGTGGCGGCGGCCCTGACCGGCGCCTTTTCGCTCGCCGAGGCGAGCCTGCAGTTCGTCGGCGTCTCGGCGGGCGGCATCGTTCTCGGCGTCGGCCTCGCCTATGCCTTCATCGCCATCCACCGCCGCCTCGGCGACCCCTTCATCGAGGTGCTGACCGCGCTCGTCTCGCCCTACGTCGCCTACATCGTCGCCGAATCGCTGCACGTCTCCGGCGTGCTCGCCGTGGTGGCGGCCGGGCTCGTGCGCGGACGCCACGCGCCGGAGATCGTCTCCGCCGAGATGCGCATCATGGCGCGCTCGGTGTGGAACGTGCTGGTGTTCCTGCTGAACAGCCTGGTCTTCATGCTGATCGGCCTGCAGCTCTCCGACATGCCGGACCGCCTCGCCCGCTACTCGTCGGCCCAGCTGCTCGGCTGGGGCCTCGCCATCAGCGCGGTGGCGATCCTGGTGCGCTTCGCCTGGGTATATTTCGCCGCCTACCTGCCGCGCGCGCTGAGCGGCAGCCTGCGCGAGGCCGAGCCGCGGCTGCGCAAGCGCGAAATGGGCATCATCAGCTGGTGCGGCATGCGCGGCATCGTCTCGCTGGCGGCGGCGCTGGCCCTGCCGGCGACGCTGCCCGGCGGCGGCGCCTTCCCGCACCGCGACCTGATCATTTTCCTGACCTTCTTCGTCATCGCCGTCACGCTGGTCGGCCAGGGCCTGACGCTGCCCGCGCTGATCCGCCGCCTCAAGGTCGGCTCGGACTGGAGCATCGAGGCGGAAAGCCAGCGCGTGCGCGCCGCCATGAGCGCGGCGGCGATCGCCGCCATCGACAATCTCGTCGCCCGCGAGGGCGCGCCGGCCGCGTGGGCCGACCCGCTGCGCGCCGAGATCCGCGAGCGCATCCTCCTCGCCGCGCCGCAGGGCCTCGAACCGAACCCGCAGGCCGGGCTGGCGATGCGCCTGCGCCAGGCCGCCCTCCGCGCCGAGCGCGCCGAACTGATCCGCCTGTGGCGCGACAACGAGATCAGCGACGAAGTGATGCACCACCTCGAGGAAATCCTCGACTACCAGGAAGCGCACATCTAGCGGCGTTGGCGGGAAAAGTCAGTCGCCGCGATACGGCAACTGACTGATGGCATCGCGAACATCCGGTCGCAGCTTGACGGGATACCGTCGACCGCTACTTGCGGGTCGTTACCCTGGCCGACGGCGTGACGCTGCATAATGCATTTCCGGACAGGAGATTCAAACCATGAGACTCAACTACGACGCGGCAACGGATTCGCTCTACATCCATCTGGCCGAGCGGCCATCGGTGGATTCCGACGAGGTGGCCGACGGCGTGGTGCTCGATTACGACGCGCAGGGCGCGCTCGTCGGCATCGACGTGCAGCATGCCTCACAGCGCGCCGACATCCGCCGGCTGGCCGTGAATCACATGCCGCTGGACAGCCTCGAAGCCGCCTAACCCCCACCCGGCGGCGCCACCTTCCTTCTGCCGCCTTGCAGCCCGGGGCCGGGAAGCGTATATCCGGAAATTGCGGGAAAAGTCAGTCGCTGCGGCACGGCGGGATGCATTAGCATGGCGCTTTGCGGCGAATCAGGACACGAGGGACAACCGACCATGCGCACACTCAGGATCGTATCGGGCCTGCTCTGCCTGGCGGCCGCCCTGCCGGCGCTGGCCCAGTCCGCGCCCGGCTGGAGCGGCTGCTTCGCCGGCGGCCAGGCCGGCTACGGACGGGCGAACATCAAGGGCTGGTCCGACACCAACCCGCCCGGCCAGCCGTCGATCGGCGCGACGACGGCCAGCGGCGGCGCGCTCGGCGGCCAGGCCGGCTGCGACCTGCAGGCGGGCAACTGGGTGTGGGGCGCGCAAGTCTCGCTGAGCCTGGCGAACATCACGGGCAGCCACCGCTACAAGCCCTTCGGCAGCGGCCCCAACGACCGCGTCGCCTACGACATCGGCGCGCTGGCGACGCTGAGCGGGCGGCTCGGCCATCTCTTCCGACCCAACACGCTCGGCTATGTGCGCGCCGGCGCCGCCTGGACGCGGACCAACCACGACGACAGCGACCCCGCCCCGCTCTTCGGCCCGGCGTACACCGGCGACACCACGGCGACGCGCCACGGCTGGCTGCTCGGCATCGGCATCGAGCACCGCTACGGCCGCCACCTGTCGGCCTTCGCCGAGTACACCCACATGAACTTCGGCAAGAAGACCGTCACCATCCACTACAGCGACGGCGTCATCGCCAGCTATCCCTTCCGCCAGCGCATGGACTTCCTCGGCGTCGGCGTGAACTACCGCTTCTGAACACCCCGGCCGCGCCGCAACGGCACGGCGGGAAAAGTCAGTCGGTGTGATACGGCGATGCGGGCGGCCGGTCTCGGCCAGCAGCCGTCATTCCGGGGCCGCGTAGCGGAACCCGGAATCCAGTGCCTTTGTTCGAGCGTAGCTGGATTCCCGCGTTCGCGGGAATGACGGCAAGGGGTCGGTAGTTTCCCTTCGCCGCGCCCCGCCGACTGACTTTTGTTTCAGCGCGCCGCGCCGTCTTCGCTTTCCGCCTGCCGGTCCTCTCCGGCCGCGCGGGCGCCCTGCGGGACGAAGCTCATCCAGGCGCCGGTTTCGATGGTCCTCGGCGTCACCTTGCGGCCCTGGTAGAAGATTTCGATATCCCGCCCTTCGGCGACGCGGAACAGTTCGTTTTTTCCGATCGCGACGCTGACCGTCTTGCCCTGGGGCACGACGAAGCGCGTGCCTTCGCCCGCCTCCGTGCGCTTTTTCCTGTAGAGGACCGAGGGCTCCTTGCTGATCAGCAGGAAAACCGCCGCGGGCTTGGCCGGATTCACGCCTTGCACGGAGACCACTTCTTCCGCGCCCTCTGCCGGACGCGCCGGGGAGGCCGGCTGGGCCGCCGCGCGGGCGTCGGCATTCGCGGCGGGTGCCGGGGATGCGGCGGGTTCGGCGGCGCGCGGTGCGGACGGCGGCGCTGCGGCGTCCTTCGCGGCAGCGGCGACGGCGGGCGGACGGGGCGTTGCCGG